>JAIBHM010000105.1 GCA_020028535.1 Armatimonadota bacterium
AGATTACCGACAACCTGGACTTGCTGCTCGAGGTGCTGCCGCCGCAGCTGCGCGAATCGCTGGAGCAGCGCGCCGACCTGGAGTCGCTGCTGGAGGTCGTGCTCGACCTGGGGCGTCTTCCGGAGGCACGCGTTCCGTCAGGCGTTGTCCATCTCAGCGAAGGGTATGTGACCGCGGAGCAGATCGCCCACGTCACCAGCCGCGTCGGCGCGTTCGGCAAGGACAACCGCGCCGGCATCGAGCGCACGCTGCACCGCATCTCCGCCATCCGCAACCGCCAGGGGAATATCATCGGGCTCACCTGCCGTGTCGGCCGCGCCGTCTTCGGCACGGTGGACATCGTGCGCGACGTGATCGAGTCCGGGAAGAGCATTTTGCTCCTGGGCCGTCCCGGCGTCGGCAAGACGACGCTCCTGCGCGAGGCCGCGCGCGTGCTGGCGGACGAGTTCACCAAGCGCGTCGTGGTCGTGGACACGAGCAACGAGATCGCCGGCGACGGAGACATCCCGCACCCGGGGATCGGCGCCGCGCGTCGTATGCAGGTGCCGCATCCCGAGCTGCAGCACGCGGTGATGATCGAGGCGGTGGAAAACCACATGCCTGAGGTCATCGTCATCGACGAGATCGGCACCGAAGCGGAAGCGCTGGCCGCGCGGACGATTGCCGAACGCGGTGTTCAGCTCATCGCCACCGCCCACGGCAACACCCTGGACAATCTGTTGCAAAACCCCACGCTGTCCGACCTGGTCGGCGGCATCCAGGCCGTCACCCTCTCCGATGAGGAAGCGCGCCGTCGCGGCACGCAGAAGACGGTGCTCGAACGCAAGGCCCCGCCGACCTTTGACGTGGTGATCGAGATCGTGCAGAAGGACCGCCTGGCGGTGCACCACGACGTGGCGACGGTGGTGGACAGGTTTCTGCGCGGCGTGCAGCCGCGGCCGGAGACGCGCGTGCGCACCGAGGAGGGCGAGGTCCAGATCGAGGTCCCCTCGGCGAAGGCTCCGACCTGGGCGCCGCAGGGGCCGATGGTGGCCGGGGCCCCATCGGAGGATCTGGCGCGTCCCGGGCGCAGGCCGATGCGAATCTACCCGTATGCCGTGAGCAGGAACCGCCTCGAGCGCGCGATCCGCGAGCTGCGCGTCCCGGCGTACGTCACGGAGAACCTGCAAGATGCGGACATCGTGCTGACGTTGAAGTCGCAGGAGCGGCGCCAGCCCAAGAAGCTGCATGAAGCGGTGGCGCGCGGCAGGACACTGCACATTCTCAAGAGCAACACGGTCACCCAGATTCAGGCCTTCCTGCGCAGTGTTTTTGAGGTAGAGGAAGAGGCGCCCTCCGACGACCAGGAGGTCGCGCTGCGCGAGGTTGAGGAGGCGATCTCCGAAGTGCTCAGCTCCAAGCAACCTGTGGAGCTCTTGCAGCAGAACTCGTACGTCCGCCGCCTGCAGCACCAGCTCGTGCAGCGCTACGGCCTCGCGTCCGAGAGTCGAGGGGAGGAACCCTTCCGCCGGGTCGTAATCTTTCCTCGATGACCCAAGCGGAACCCGCCGCCCGCCGGGGGCTCTTCATGACCATTGAAGGACCTGAGGGCGCGGGGAAGACGACTCAGGCCCGCCTCCTCTACGACCGCCTTCGCCCATCCTACGACGTCCTCCACACCCGAGAGCCGGGGGGCACCGCCATCGGCGAGCGCATCCGCGGTCTGCTGCTGGACGAGCAGCACCGCGAGATGTCGCCGCAGACCGAGATGCTGCTGTTTGCGGCATCGCGCGCGCAGTTCGTGGTTGAGGTCGTCGAGCCGGCGCTGCGACGGGGCCGTATTGTCCTCTCCGAACGCTATGTAGATGCTTCCCTCGCGTACCAAGGGTACGCGAGGGGACTTGACATTCAGGTCGTCCGCAACGTCAATGCGGTCGCCACGCGCGGCGTGATGCCGGACCTCACGGTGCTGATCGACATCGATCCGGCGGTCGGTCTGGAGCGGGCGCGCCTTGCCGATGGGAAGGAGGGCCGGCGCGGGCGCGGCGATCGCCTGGAGCAAGAGTCCGTCGACTTCTTCGTGCGGGCAAGGGAAGGATTCCTCACGATCGCGCGAGAAGAGCGCGACCGGGTGCGCATCGTCAACGGCAATCGTCCCCAGCAGGTCGTCCACGACGAGATCGGCCGGCTGGTCGAACAGTTTCTGGCGGGCAGGGGGTGGCGGGCATCAAGCTCGTGCTAGCCATTGTCCAGGAGAAGGACGCGGCACGGCTGATTGACGCCCTCACCGAAGAAGGTATCAACGCAACAATGCTGGCCAGCACCGGAGGCTTCCTGCGTGAAGGCAACTCCACGATCCTCATCGGCATCGAAGATGCCCAGACTGAGCAGGTACTGAGAACCATTCAACGCTCTTCCCAGCGGCGCGAGCAGTTCGTCAGCCCGATGCCCCCGGCGGTCGAGCCGGTGGACTCCTACGTCACCTATCCGGTGAAGGTCGAAGTCGGCGGGGCCATCGTGTTCGTCGTCCAGGTCGAGCGCATGGAACGCTTCTAGCCATTCCCCTCGATGCCGTTCCGCGATCTCGTCAACCAGTCCCACGCGGTGATGCTCTTGCGCACTGCAGCCCGCAGCGGGCGCGTGTCCCACGCATACCTCTTTGTCGGCCCGGCGGGCGTCGGGCGTTATGATGCGGCCCTCGCATTTGCGCAGCTGCTGAACTGCGAGCGCCCGCAGGAGAACGATGCCTGCGGTGAATGCCGGCCGTGCCGCCTCATCACCGGCGGCCAGTATCCCGATGTCCGCACCGTCGACGTAGAGCGCGGGCTGCTGCTCGATCCCCGGGACACGACAAAGACGGTGATCGGAATCGACCAGGTCCGTGCCCTCCGGCGTGAGGTCGCCTTTCCGCCGCTCGAAGGGAAATACAAAGTCTACATCTTCGCCGCCGCGGATCGGATGCAGGCCGAGGTGGCGGCTAACAGCCTGCTGAAGATCCTGGAGGAGCCGCCGCCCCAGGTCGTCATCATCCTTATCGCTGAGTCCACGGTGCCGATGCTGCCGACAGTTGTATCCCGGTGTCAGCTCGTCCGGTTCTCGCTCGTCGCGGCGGGGGAGATCGAGCAGGCGCTGATCGCGCGCCACAAGCTCGACCACGGCCGCGCCCGGTTCATCGCGGCGATCGCCGGAGGGCAACTGGGGCGCGCGGTCACCTGGGCCACATCTCAGGAGGACCTGGAGTGGCGCGAGCAGACGCTTCAGCTGCTGGAGCGGATGGAGAGCGCCGATCTTCTCGAGCGGATGGACGCGGCGGAGGAGGCGTCGAAGGACAAGGACCGGCTTCCCGATCTGCTCGATCTGGCGCTGTTCTGGTTCCGGGATCTTCTGGTCTGGCAGGAGACCCGCGAGGAGGTGCACGTCATCAACCTGGACCGTAAGGAGACGATCGCGAGGCTGGCGGCGGCCCTGCCCGGGGCGGTGCTTTCGCAGCGCATCGTGGCGATCGAGGAGGCGAAAGAGGACCTCCGCCGCAACGTCCATCCGCGCCTCCTGCTCGAAAACCTCTTCCTGCGCTTCGCCCCGCCCGTCGCAGAAGTTCCGTCATCGTGACCGCACCTGCTTCGAGCGCTTCCCGCCCCGGATTGATGCCGGGCCCGGGCCCTTGGTCCGCAGCCGTTTGAGGAGATCGAGGTTTTTCTTGTCGGGAACGTCCGCGCTGAAGTGAGGCGTCTCGATGAACGCGCCGAGCCGGCGCAGTCTGGGATGATTCACGAGCGCGCGGAATCCTTCTCGGCCGATCTGTCCTTCGCCGATGTTCTCGTGGCGGTCCACCTTTGAGCCAAGTGCAGTCTTGGAGTCGTTGAGGTGTAAGGCGCGCAGGTGCCGCAGCCCCACGATCCGGTCGAAGACCCCCAATGTCGCGTTCACACCCTTGGCCGTGCGGATGTCCCATCCCGAGGCGAAGAGATGGCATGAGTCCAGGCACACGCCTATGCGCGGATGGTGGTCCATGCGCTCCAGGACTTCGGCAAGCTCTTCGAACGTGCCGCCGATCAGACCGCCGGCGCCGACGTTATGCTCGACCAGGATCATCGCCCGCTCTGTGGCCTCCAACGCGACGGTGAGCGCCGCGGTGACCCGGTTGAGGGCTCCTTCCCACGACTGCCCGCCGCGGCTGCCCAGATGCGTGATCGCTCCCAGTCCCTCGAGCCGGTCTATCCCGCGCAGCGCGTAGATCAACGCTCCGGTCGACTTCCGGTACAACTCCATGTCCTGCGCGCCGAGATTGATGAGGTACGCGGTGTGCGCGACGAGGGGATCCAATTTCGCCTTCCGCCGCTTTTCGATGAAGCGGTCGAGGTCGTCCTCCGCGTAGACGATCTCCCGCCACTGCCGCGGGCTGCCCACGAAGATCTGCAGGCACTCGCAGCCGATGGCGACGGCTCTGTCGATCGCCATATGGATGGGGTGGCGGATGCTGACGTGGGCCCCGAATTTCATGGTCACCCAGAACGATAGGGTGTGCCGCGTCTCCTGAAGAAGAACCCCTCATGACATCCGACTGGGGCTTCACCACCAAGGCCGTCCATGGCGGTAAGATGGCCGACGCGCACAAGTCCGTGGCACCGCCGATCTACCAGACCGCGACGTTCTCGTATGACACTGCCGAGGAAGGCGCCCGGCTTGGGCAGGAAATTCCACCCGGCTATGTCTACACCCGCTGGGCGAACCCGACGACGCGCGCCTTTGAGGAGAAGATGGCGCTCCTCGAGGGTGCCGAGGATGCGCTGGCGACCGCCTCGGGCATGTCGGCAGTGTCGACCGCCGTCCTCACCGCAGTGCAGCGGGGCGAACATGCCATTGCTCCCAGCGCGATCTACCAGGCGACCTACCAGCTGTTCGCGGAGATCCTTCCTTCATATGGGATCGAGACGACGATCCTCGGGGACACGGAATCAGCGTCATACGAGCGCGCGCTGCGGCAAAACACGAAGCTCCTGTATATTGAGACCCCCAACAATCCACTGCTCGGGATTACCGACATCCCGGCGGTCGCGCGCCTGGCCGGCTCGCACAACGCGCTGACGATCGCCGACAGCACCTTCGCCACACCCTACAATCAGAATCCGATCGCACTCGGCGTGGACGTGGTCGTGCACAGCGCCACCAAGTACCTCGGCGGGCATCACGACCTCACCGGCGGCGTGCTCGCCGGGTCGAGTGCCTTTATCAAGCACGCAAAGCGCACCCTGCGCATCTTCGGCGGGACCATCGACCCGTTTGCCGCCTGGCTCGCCATGCGCGGGTTGATCACCCTCGCGCTGAGGGTGGAACGGCAGAATCAGACTGCGCTCCGGCTCGCGGAATTCCTGGTGGCGCATCCCAGCGTCGAACGGGTCCACTATCCGGGACTGCGGTCACACCCCGGGCACGAGATTGCCCGCCGGCAGATGCGCGCCTTCACGGGCATGCTGAGCTTTGAAGTCCGGGGCGGATACGAGCCGGGCGTGAGGGCACTGGAGGCGCTGCGGATCGCCAAGCGCGCGACCAGTCTTGGAGGGACCACGACGCTGGTCTCTCATCCCGCGTCGCTCAGCAGCGTGCACATGCCGCGCGACGTGCGCGAAGCGGCGGGGATCACCGACGGGCTCATCCGCGTCAGCGTGGGTATCGAAGACGCCGAGGATCTGCTCGAGGATTTCGGCCAGGCGCTGACCAGCGCGTGATGGTTCACGTGCACGACGGAGAGTTCGTGCGGGTCCGCGTGCCGGCCTACCTCGAGCGCAGCCTGCAGATCGCCCTCGGCGGTGTGCACGCGCCGTTTTTCACTGATCACGAAGGCGCCGCGCTGGCCGTCGTGCTGCGGCGGGACGAGTGGGACCGGCTCGCTCCACGCTTCACCGCCGCGGAAGTCAGCGGGGGATTCCGCCTGCTCTCCCTGAAACGGGGGCCGGATCCTTGGCTTCCGTCGAGCCTTCGCCAGGCACTGGGTGAGCGAGGCGTGGCCGCATGTGTGCTCCCTTCGTTCCACAACGACCACCTGCTGGTCCGGGACGATCACGTGCAGCGGTGCCTCGAGGTGATCAGGGAGATCCTCCCCGCCAGCGCTCGATGATCTTCCGCACGCCGGGCAGATCTGCAGCTACTGCGTCAGGACGGATCGACTCAAGAGACGTCGGCGTTCCGGGCGGGTGAATCATCGTGACGAGAATCGATCGCATCCCGGCAGTCTGCGCGCCGGCGACGTCCGCCGCAAGATTGTCTCCCACCATCACCATCTCGTCGGGTGGGATCGTCCATTCCCGAAGCACGACCTGGAAGATGCGGGGGTCGGGTTTCACCCGTCCCACTGCGGCCGAGGAGACGATCGGCTCGAGGTAGGAGGCGAAGAGCAATCGCCGGCAGCACTCCACCACGAAGTAGTGCGATGACGCGTTGGAGATCAGCCCCATGCGCAGCCCCTGCCCGTGCAAACGGCTCAACACCTCCCCGGCCCCCGGAAGCGGCCGTACCGATTCCAATTCGAACGTGAAGAACGCGCTCTCCGCGTCTGCGAGAAATGCCGCATCGGTAGGCAGGCCAAATCGTTCGAAGGCCGCGCCGATCGCCTGACCCGCGGTTACCTCCTCGGTGCCCTTCCGGCCCGCCCACAGCGCTCGCCGTTCCGCCATCAGCATCTCAACGAAACTCTCCGGGACCGCGTGGCCACTCGCCCGCAGCCAG
>JAIBHM010000015.1 GCA_020028535.1 Armatimonadota bacterium
TGTCCATCTATCTGTAGCGCGAGGCTAGCGCCCGCCGAGGATCGCGTCCTTTGCCGCCTTGCTGACACGAAAGCGGACCACCCGCTTGGCGGGGATGCGAATCGGCTGGCCGGTCTGCGGGTTGCGCCCCATCCGGGCCTTCCTGTTGACGAGAACGAGCTTGCCGAGCCCCGGCAGAGTGAAGGTGTTCTTGGCCTCTCTGTAGGCCAGGTTCGCGAGCTCCTCCAGGTACGTACCCGCCTGCTTCTTGGAGATGTCGAGTTTTCCCGCCAGATAGTCGGCGACCTTCGACTTGGTCATGGCCTTCGCCATCGTATCCCTCCTGATCGAGAATTAGTGCCGCCTTCGAAATACCGCGCCAGTCCTGAATTTCCTGCTCCGGGCGTGCAAGGACCCGCGAAAAATCAGGTGTTTCCTATGCTACCATCGATGCATGGAACTGTTCGACCAGGCCCAATCGGCGCAGCAGGCCGCCAGCGCACCGCTGGCCGCCCGCATCCGGCCGCGCACGCTCGACGAGTTCGTCGGCCAGGGTCACCTGGTGGGCCCGGGCAAAGTGCTGCGTCGCGCCATCGAACGCGACGAGCTGAGCTCGCTCGTCCTGTACGGCCCTCCCGGAACAGGGAAGACGTCGCTGGCCCATATCATCGCCGCGGCGACCAAGTCTTCCGTCGAACAGGTCAACGCGGTCACCGCCGGCGTAGCCGACCTGAAGCAGGTTATCGCCCGGGCGAAGGATCGCCGCCGGTTCCACGGCCAGCGCACCATCCTGTTCATCGACGAGATCCACCGCTTCAACAAAGCGCAGCAGGACGTGCTGTTGCCGCACGTGGAGGAGGGCACGCTCGTTCTGATTGGGGCGACGACCGAGAACCCATTCTTCGAGGTGAATGCGACCCTCGTGTCCCGCTCGCGCGTCTTCCGCCTCGAGCCGCTCACGGACGACGACATCCGCGCCATCATCCTGGCCGCTCTCAAGGATCCGGAGCGGGGGCTGGGCGCGTTACGCGTGTCGCTGGATGAGGATGCGATGGCGCATCTCATCGCGGTGAGCAGCGGCGACGCGCGGATCGCTCTGAACACGCTAGAACTGGCCACAACCGGCGCGCCCGAGGAGCAGGGCCAGCGGCGGGTAACGGTGCAGACGATCGAGGACGTGACGCAGCGCCGCGCCCTCGCCTACGACCGCGAAGGGGACGCGCACTACGATCACATCTCCGCGTTCATCAAAAGCATGCGCGGCTCGGATCCTGACGCCGCGGTGTACTGGCTGGTGCGCATGCTGGAGGCGGGGGAGGATGCCCGCTACATTGCCCGCCGCATGGTCGTGCACGCCGCGGAAGACGTCGGCCTGGCCGATCCGATGGCGCTGGTGGTGGCCACCTCCGCCGCGCACGCCGTCGAGTTCGTCGGGCTTCCGGAGGCGCAGATCCCGATGACCGAGGCGGCCATCTACATCGCCACGGCCCCGAAGAGCAACGCGGTGGTGGAGGCGATCGGAGCCGCGCGCACCGACGTCGCGGAGAAACGCGCCGACCCCGTGCCGGTGCACCTGCGAGACAGCAGCCATCCCATGGCGGTGCGGAAGCTCGGTCACGGCCGCGGGTACGAATATGCGCACGATCACCCGGAAGGATTCGTCCCGCAGCAGTACGTTCCGGACGCCGTGAAGGACCGCGTCTACTATCAGCCGACGGACCGTGGATTCGAGGCCGAGATTCGCCGGCGTCTGCGGGCGTGGTGGAAGGGCATCAAACGCTATACACCCGAATAACGCGCGGTTTGGTATCATGAACGCGGCGTTACGCTCGACGGAGGTGCGCGTGGGCAAGTGGGCCGTCGCGATGAGCGGCGGAGTGGACAGTTCGGTTGCCGCGGCGATGTTGTCGGCCGAGGGCCATGAGGTTACAGGTATCACGATGAACTTGTGGCCCGACTGGCTGCCCTCATCCGACGATGCCTTCAAAGCCTGTTGTGGCGTATCCGCCATCGAGGACGCGCGCGCCGTGGCGCGGCAGCTCGGCATCCGCCACTATGTCCTCAACATGCGCGAGGAATTCGAGCACGCCGTCATCGGGTACTTTGTTGACGAGTACGCCCGCGGGCGCACGCCGAATCCCTGCATTGCCTGCAATCAGGCGATCAAGTTCTCGTTGCTCCTGGAGAAGGTCACCGCGCTCGGCCTGGACGGGGTGGCCACCGGCCACTACGCGCGGGTGGCGTGCGACCCTGTCTCGGGACGATATCACTTATTGCGCGCCCGCGACCCCCAGAAAGATCAGTCCTACGTCCTGTTTGGCCTGACGCAAGACCAGCTGGCGAACCTGCGGCTCCCGATCGGCGCGTACACCAAGGACGCGGTGCGCGGTCTTGCCCGCGAGTTCCACCTGCCCGTGGCCGGCAAGCCCGACAGCCAGGAGATCTGCTTTGTCCCCCGCGGCTCGTACACCGACGTCGTGGCGCGCTTCCGGCCCGAGGCGCTGCGACCGGGTCCGATTCTCGACACGTCCGGCCGGCAGGCCGGTGTGCACCAGGGGATCGCGCGCTACACGGTGGGGCAGCGCCGTGGATTGGGGCTGGCGAGTGGAGAGCCGATGTATGTCGTCGCCATCGACCACGAGCGCAACGCCGTGATCATCGGCTCGGAAGAGGAGCTGCTTTTCGACGAGCTCGCTGCGTCGCACATGAACTGGATTGCCATCCCTGCCCTCCATGACGAGAGACCCGTCACCGCACGCGTGCGCCACGCCGCCAGAGACACCTCCGCGACGGTTCGCCCAGGCCCAACTCCGTCAGAGGCCATCGTGCGTTTCGCGGAACCGCAAAGGGCGGCTGCACCGGGACAAGCCGTGACGCTGTATGATGGCGAGCATGTCCTCGGCGGGGGCGTCATCGCGCAGGTCCGCAGGCTTGCCGCACTGCGCGCCTGACCCTCGCACGCGCACGTCCTCCGTCACGCCAATGACGCGCGCCCTTGCCCTACTTGTTACCGCAGTGCTGCTTCAGCCCGGAATTCTTCCGGCCGCGGCGCAGACGCAGGACGAGGCTGCGGTCCTTCGCGAGGCGTACGCATTCATCACTGAGTACGCCCTGCGGGCTCCCGACCCATCGGCACTCCTCAGCCGGGCAATCGCTTCCGTCCAGGTGGTGGCCCCGGCCGCCTCCGCCGCGAACTCCACGCCGGTCCTCTCCGGCCGCGAATCCGAAGATCTGGAGGCGGTGGCCTCGTATGTCGCCGCGATCGTGCGGGCCGTTCCGGCCCGCCAGGCGGAGCTCGTTCTCTCCGCCGCGCTTCGCGGTATGATCGCGGAACTGGCAGATCCGCTGGCCGCAATCTTTCTGCCGGTGACGTTCGCGAGATACATGGAAGAGCTGCGCGGCGAGCACGGCGGGATCGGCGCGCAGGTTGATCTCCTGGCAGGGGCGATCGTGATCGGGGACGTCACTCCCGGCGGACCGGCCGCGGGAGCGGGACTGGCCGCGGGCGACGTCTTGCTTGAAGTCAATGCGCGGGCCACCACCGGCCGCACACCGGACCAGGTCATGGACCTTCTTCGCGGCTCCCCGGGCACAACCGTCGTGCTCACCGTGCGGCGGGGCAGCGCCACCACCCGTCACACCATGACGCGAGCGGCGGTCCGGGAGAATCCGACGCGCTCAGTGATGATCGACACGCGCGTGGGATACATCCGGCTCCTGGAGTTCTCCGAGCATTCCGCGCGCGACGTGGCGCACGCCGTGGAGCGGTTGCGAACGCGTGGTGCTGCGGTCCTGATTCTCGATCTGCGACAGAATCTCGGGGGGCTCGTGGCGGAATCCGTGGATGTGGCCAGCCTGTTCCTGCCGGACGGCGTGGTGGCGATGGAGGAGCGCCGGGGTGGACTGGTGCCCCTCGACGTGCGTCCCGCCGACAGGTTCCCGGGGCCCGTGGTGGTTCTCGTGGACCGCCTCACGGCCAGCGCGGGCGAGATCGTCGCGGGAGCACTGCAGGATCATGGCGCGCCGCTCGTCGGTACGCGTACCTTCGGGAAGGTAACGGTGCAGAGCATCTCGATCCCTCCGTTGTCCGGAGGATGGGGCATCCGGGTGACCACCGCCCGCTACTACACACGGCGCGGGCGGACGATCGATGGCGCAGGGTTGGTCCCCAACATCATGGTGCAGATGTCGATCGACCTGATCCAGAGCATGCGCGACGCGCAGCTCGAAGAGGCGACGGCGCAGGCGCGGCAGCGTGTGCCCGTCCCCAGTGGTCCGTAGGCCAAGAAAGGGTGGACGTGGGTACGCTGCGCGAGGGTGCGATTGCGGTGGTCCGCCTCCTGCGAGATCGCGGGTTCAGCGCCTATTGGGTCGGCGGGTGCGTCCGCGACCTGGAGATGGGGCGGGAGCCGCACGACTATGACATTGTCACGGACGCGCGTCCCGATCAGGTGGCCCAGATGTTTCCGAATGCCGTGCTGGTCGGCGCCCAGTTCGGCGTGATCGTGGTGCCCTGGGGCGAGTGGCGCTACGAGGTGTCGACGTTCCGCGCCGAAGGCCCGTACGTCGACGGCCGCAGGCCAAGCCACGTCGAGTTTGTGGATGAGCAGACCGACGTGGCGCGCCGCGATTTTACGATCAACGGTCTCCTCCACGATCCCCTCACCGGGAAGACGATCGACTACGTCGGGGGCCGCGCCGACATCGCCCGCCGGACTGTGCGCACGATCGGCGACCCTGAGCAGCGCTTTGCCGAAGACCGCCTGCGCATGCTCCGAGCTGTGCGCCTGGCCGCCGAGCTCGAGTTCGAGATCGATCCCGCGACTTTTGCGGCCATCCAGGCCGAGGCCGGATCCATCACCCGGATCAGCGCGGAGCGCATCCGCGACGAGCTCGTGCGATTGCTGACAAGCCCGGGGCGGGGCAGGGGGCTGCGCCTGCTGCGCGAATCCGGCCTGCTCATTGCCATCCTCCCCGAGGTCGAGGCCACGGTGGGCGTGCCCCAGCCGCCGGAGTTCCATCCCGAGGGAGATATCTTCACGCACACCGTGCTCGCGCTCGAACGGCTGCGCGAGCCGCATCCCGTCCTGGCCGTGGCGGCGCTGCTGCACGATGTGGGCAAGCCCCCCACGATGACCGAGACCGACCGCATCCGTTTCAACGGCCACGACGAAGTCGGAGCCGAGATGACGGCGGTGATCTGCCGGCGGCTTCGATTCTCCGGAGATGAGACCGCGCGTATCGTCGCACTCGTCCGCGATCACCTGCGGGTGAAAGACCTGCCGAAGATGCGGCCGGCGAAGGCGAGCCGCTTCCTGCTGGCGGACGACGCGGCGGACCACCTCGAGCTGCACCGCGCCGACTGCCTGGCCAGCCACGGCAACCTCGACGTCTACCGGTGGGCGGTGGCGGCGCGCGAGGCGTTGATCAAAGAGACGCCGCGGCCGCGCCCGTTGCTTACGGGCGACGACCTCATCGCCATGGGCTTACGTCCCGGGCCGCGCTTCAAGGAGATGCTGGATGCCGTGCTGGACGCCCAACTCGAAGGGACGATTCGCACCGCAGACGAGGCACGGGCGTTCGTCCGCCGTGAGTACGCGAAGCGGGAGGGTTGACCTGCATCGTCGGGGAAACCAGTCCGCGAGGTGATTGAGGGTGAGCGAGCTGGAAGTTGTCTATCTCTTCCTGGGCCTGCTGGTCCTTTTCGTCGTGATCGGCGCGCTGCTCCCGAAGTACCTTCCGGGAGTGATACGAAAACTTGATTCCACCGTGCTCAAAGAGCCCAAGGAGGAGAGCAACCGCCACTAGGGAGTCCAGACCGCCGGCCCCGCACGCTTCGCAACATATAATTCGCAACACATAAGAGGAGGGAACGATGTCGTTCCCTCCTCTTCCAGCTCTGCCGTAAGGCTGTTTCGTTCGCTGATCAGTCGGGGTCGTCGCCGTGGACGACGGCTTCGACCTGGGTCGGCGTCGCGTCCTTGGCGCCGTTGCGGATCGTCCACTGGGCGTCCAGCTTGCGCAGGCGCGACACGATCCCGCCGTACTCAAGCTCGGACATCGGGAGCATCGCCGGCTCGAAGAACCCCTGCCGGCGCATCTCCATCGCCTTGTCGGCGATTCGCTCGCGCACCGCATCAAAAACCGGATCGGCGAAGAGATCCACCGGGCCGGTGAGCCGACCCTCGTGCATCGAGAGCCCCAGCGCACACACGGTCGGTACGCAGAAGAACGTCGAGGCCGCCGTGTTCATCGGGACCGGCATCAGCGGAAGGTTGTGGCTGCCGCGCGTGTCACCGCCAACAAACGGGCCGACGGCGAACGCCGGACCGAACTCCTCAGTCGCGGGGAAGATCTTCTGCACGCGCACGACCGCGGGCGGGTCGTCCTTGCCCACGTACCGGCCGGCGATGTTGCGCAGCCGCGACGTCCCGACCGCGACCGCCTGCTCATTCGGGTACTTGCGAGACCAGATGGCCTCGATGGCGTAGCGGTTGGTATCGCGCAGCAGCGCGGAGATGTCATAGAGATTGTCCGGGGCCTCGAGCACGATCATGCGGTCGCCTTCCGTGTGATCCATGTCCATGATGTGGAAGGTAAACCCGTCGTGCAGGCCCTCGGAGAGCATCAGCCCGGGCGAGTACATCGGGTCGGCGAACGAGAGGTATAGCGGGAGGTTGAACGCGCCGGGGCCGCACTTGTCCGCGAGCAACACCATCAACGCCTCGCTCGGACGTTCCTCGAGGTCAACCTCGGCGCTGCCCGGTCCCATGCCGCGCACATTCCCGGAAAACGCGTCCTTCAGTAGATCCTGTCCGGCGCCGTAGAGCCCCTGCGCCTTCGCTTTCTCAGTCGCTGCCAGGAAGGCTTCCCATGCGAGCTGGTGGATGTCGGGGTTGTCGATCCCTTTTGTGTGGGTCATGATGATGCCGATGTCGTCGCCCGCGTGGCAGACGAAGGCGTCGATGAGCAGGCGACCCTTCGCGCGCGTCACACGGTCGCGCACCACCGCAAGGGTCTCAGCGCTGGGCAGGGTGTGGCCGCCGACGGCGCCGATGTCGGCTTTGATCACACTGACCGTAACCCGCATCCCGTTCGCCCTCCTTGTGATCCTGCCTAAGAGAAGTATGCCCGAGCCGAAGTGTTGTCATTCTAGCACTTCGTAGCATAAAAGAGGAAAACCTCCACTCGAGTCGAACAGGCTACCGAACGAGACGCCGGAACGGTGGCCTGTGCCCCCCCGCAGACGCGCGCCGTTCACGCTCAGCGCGGATGGCGATAGATGTGGTGGGACGGCTGCGGGTTGTCGGGGTTCGCGTGGAACGGACGCCCGGGCATGTGGCTGTGGCCGTGAGCCTCGGACATGACGGCGGTGCCGTGACCGGGCGGTTTGACCGTCCGGCCGCTGATGCGCAGGCCGTCCAGGTCGCCGCGGAAGCCGCGCTCGATGCGTTACGCCAGGTGGCGCCCTCGGGAACGAGGTGGGCGCTGGAGCAGATCAGCGTCCAATCCCTCCTGGCGGGGCAGGCGGTCGTGGCTCACATTCTGCTGGAAACGGAGGGCGCCCCGGAGCATTTGATCGGCAGCGCGCTCAGTCGGGCCGGACCGCTGGAGGAGGCGGCTGCGGAGGCAGTCGTCGACGCGGTCGAGCGGCGGCTGGGCTGGTTCACGAAAACCTGAACGCCGCACCATCGACGGAGCATACAACGTGACACTACTCGAGCCCGCGCGCATCATGGCCCTGGTGAACCAGAAGGGCGGATGCGCGAAGACGACCACCGCTGTAAACCTGGCCGCCTGCGTCGCGGTCAGCGGGCGTAACACTCTCCTCATCGACATGGACCCCCAGGCCAACGCCACCATCAGCCTGGGCGTCGACCCCTCCAGCCTCCACCGCACCATCTATCACGTGCTGGTCGACGGCGAGCGAGATGATGGAGACGGCATCGGCCTGCTCGACATCATCGTCCCCACGACCGTCCCCAACCTCATGATCGCGCCGTCGTCCATCGATCTCGCGGCCGCGGAGCTGGAGCTGGCGCCGCGTATCGGCCGGGAGCGCGCCCTGCGCAAGCGCATGGGACCCGTCCTCGATCAGTACACCTACATCATCATCGACACCCCGCCCAGCCTCGGCCTGCTGACGCTGAACTCGCTGGTCGCTGCGGAAGGCATCATCATCCCGATTCAGACGCACTACTATGCGCTGCTGGGAATGCGCCAGCTGCTGCGGACTCTGAAGATGGTGCGCGAGGAAGTCGGCCACACCGTCGAGGTCCTGGGCGTGCTGCCGACCATGTTCGACGCCCGGACGAACATCAGCAAGGAGATCGTGCAGGGGATCAAAGATTTCTTCGGTGACAAGGTCTTTCAAACGACAATCCACTTCAACATCAAGCTGGTGGAGTCATCGATGGTGGGCGTGCCGCTGTTCATCCACAATCCCAGCTCGCGCGGCGCGCAAGAATACATGGAGCTCGCCCGGGAGGTCATCAAGCTTGAAGAGAGAACGCGAGGAGCTGCGGCGCGGACTTAGGTCGTTCATCCAGGACGCGGGCACTGAGCTGGCGGAGTTCACTCGCGCGGCCACGGCTCCGCCTGCCGCGCCCTCGGAGCCTCCTGTCTCACGGCCCGCGCCACAGCGTCCGGCTGAGCCCGCAAAACTCGAGGCCGCCATCCGTCCGATCCTCAAGCTCGTGCGGGACATCCCGCAGCCAGAGGCCCCGGCTCAGCCGTCCTTCGAGGAGTTCACCATGTACCTCTCCAAAAAGGGAGTCTGCGCCGCGTACTTCACGAACAAGCGCTGCTGGGAGCTTCCCGACGCCTACTGCAACCAGGCGCTGCACGTGTGCCGGCTGCGCGAGTGCCCGGTGTACGACCTGCACCGCGAGGACATGGAAAAGCGTTTTGCCTCCAAATTCAAGCACCTCTGGTAAAGTCGAGATCGAGCAGTTCCCGTAGTTCCGCGATCCAGGCCTGCGGCTCGGCCCCTCGTTCCAGCGCCACGGTCTGCCTGGGACCAATCCCCACGAACGGAATCGCCGCCTCGCGTGCTGCGAGCCCGTCGATCCACGCGTCGCCGATGAGCCATGCGCCCCGTACGCCGGGCAGGCGGTCCAGCACAAAGTGGATGCCGGCTGCGGACGGCTTGAGGGCTTCCACGTCGTTTCGCGTGGCGATGACGTCAAAGAATGGCGTCAGGGCGAACTCGTCCAGCTTCGCGAGCACACCCGCGCGCGCGTTGTTGGTCAGCACGGCCAGGCGGTGTCCCCGGGCGCGGAGCGCGCGCAAGACGCCGGCTGCCTGATCGTCGGCCCGGGCGTGCGCCAGTCCCAGCTGCTCTGCTTCCGCGACGATCTCCCACATTGCGTGTCCTAGCGCGGGATCGACGGCCTCTCCAAGGGCCACTAGGCGGGGGATGGCCTCACGGATCAGGACCTCGCGGGGCGCCGGTGCCGCGCCCGCGGACATGAGGAGATCGATCAGACGGTGCCGCAAGCCGAGGAAGTCGATCGTCGAGTGGATGAGGGTGTTGTCGAGATCGAAGATCAGGACAATGTCGCGGGGCTCCGCCATGCTAGACAGGGATTCGTGCGGTCCGACCCTAATTCATGTTGCTGCGGCTGAGTGGAGGAGGAGCACGTGGTTCAGGAAGGACAGCACGCCCCCGCATTTGCGGTGCCCGATGAAGCGGGCCGGACCGTACGGCTTGCGGACTTCACAGGCCGCAAAGTCGTACTGTGGTTCTACGTCAAGGACGACACCCCGGGCTGAAATATCGAAGCCTCCGCGTTCCGTGACGATTACGCGGCATACCAGAAGATGAACGTGGCGGTCCTCGGCGTCAGCCCGGACAGCGTGGAATCACATGCAAAGTGGAAGGCTAAGGCCAAGATCCCGCACCCGCTCCTGTCCGATACGGACCACAAGCTTGCCGAACAGTACGGCGTGTGGGTCGAGAAGTCGATGATGGGCCGCACCTACTGGGGGGTGGCCCGGACGACTTTCATCATCGACGAGCAGGGGAAGGTCGCGAAGGTCTTCCCGCAGGTGAAGCCACTGGGTCACAGCGCCGAGGTGCTCGCGGCGCTCGGGGCAATGGCCGGCCGTGAGAACCGCTAGAACTTCATCCCCGCCCGCGCAATACCCGCAATGAAATAACGCTGCAAGACAAAGAACAGCGCGAGCACCGGCACCACCGAGAACGTCGCCGCCGCCATCAGGAGGCGCGGCTGTGTGCCCCACTCGCTGCTGAACGCAAGCAAGCCGACCATGATCGGCCTCATCTCTGGCGTGTTCGTCACGATCAGCGGCCAAGTCAGGGCGTTCCATGACCCAAGGCGCGTGGAGCGCGAACCCTTCCCGGCTCCAATCCTGCTAAGGGTAGAGCCGGTTCAGGAGACGGGGGAACGGGATCGCTTCCCGCACGTGCTCGATCCCGGCGATCCACGCCACGGTCCGTTCGATCCCCAACCCGAATCCAGAATGTGGGACGCTCCCGTAGCGGCGGAGGTCGAGGTACCATCGATAGACGTCCTTCGGTAGTTTGTGCTCGTCGAGACGGCGCTCGAGCATGGCGGGATCGTAGATGCGCTCTCCGCCGCCGATGATTTCCCCGTATCCTTCGGGCGCGAGCAGGTCCGCGCCGAGCACGACGTCGGGCCGCTGCGGATCGGGCTGCATGTAGAACGCCTTGCACTGGGCGGGATACCGGTGCACGAAGACGGGCCGATCGAAGGCGCTGGAGATGATCGTCTCCTCGTCGCCGCCGAAATCCTCGCCCCATGTCAGCGGCTGGCCGGCCGCGGCCAGCCGCTCCAGTGCCTCGTCGTAGGAAATCCGCGGAAAGGGTGGTTGCACTGCTTCTAGAGGTTTGAGGTCCCGCTCCAGGACATCGAGCTCGCCGCGCCGGCGCTCGAGGACCCGCGCCACCAGCGCGCTGATCATCTCCTCAGCCAATTCCATATACTCGTCCATGCTCATGTACGCGGCTTCCGGCTCGATCATCCAGAACTCGATGAGGTGGCGGCGCGTCTTGGACTTCTCAGCCCGAAATGTGGGGCCGAAACAATACACCCGGCCGAACGCGGCGGCGGCCGCCTCGTTATACAATTGACCCGACTGCGCCAGGTAGGCTCTGCCGAGATCGAAGTAGGTCGTTTCGAAGAGGGTTGTCGTGCCTTCCACCGACGCGGGTGTGAGGATGGGCGTATCCACCCGAAGAAAGCCCCGGCTGTCGAGAAAGTCGGTGCATCCCTTCATAACCTCCGCCCGGATTCGCATCAGGGCATGCTGCCTCCGGCTGCGCAGCCACAAGTGGCGGTGGTCCATGAGGAACTCGACGCCATGCTCCTTTGGGGTGATGGGGTAGGGCGCCGCCTGCTGCACGACCTGCAGGTCCGCCAGGCTCAGTTCGTATCCTCCCGGCGCACGCGGATCCGCCCGCAGCATGCCGCGCACAATAATGGAAGACTCCTGCGTCAGCGCCTCGGCCGCCTGGAAAGCCACCGCCGGGACCTCCGATTTGGCCATCACCGCCTGCATGATTCCCGATCCGTCGCGGATCAACAGAAAATGGATCTTCCCACTGCTGCGTTTGTTGTACAGCCAGCCGCGGATCTCGACCTCGCGGCCGACGTGCGCCCCGGCGTCCTCGATACGGATCGGCATGTCGTCCTGCCCTCCCGGCATGGGGTGTTCTCCGCAGCGCGCGTCTGCCCTCCGCACGCGCAAGAAACCGTTGGTTGCCATCCCTCATCGACCATGTTATACTCTGCCTGTCGCGTGCAATGCGCGACGGTTTTTTTCCAGGGGCGCTTCCGGACGGAAGCGGTGTGAGTGGGTGGAACGTGGGCCCACTCTTTTTTATGGTGAGATGAAGCGCAGCGAGATCGTGACCCAAGTTGAAGAGCTGGTGCACCCGATTGCCAACCGCATGGGGCTGGAGACGGTGGACGTGCAGATCCATGGTGACGCAAAACGAACCGTGCTGCGGGTCCTGATGGACCGCCTCGAGGGCGGCATCACGGTGGATGAGTGTGCGAAGGTGAGCGAGGCGCTGAGCCGCCAGCTCGACCTCTACGACCTGTTCCCGCACAAATACACGCTCGAGGTTTCCTCGCCCGGGCTGGACCGGCCGCTCCGCACCGACGCGGAGTTTCGCCGCTTCGCCGGCCGGCGGGCGGACGTGATGACCGCCGAACCGGTGCAGGGACAGCGCCGCCTGCGCGGGGTCATCCTGGGTGTGGTCGGGGAGTCGGTCGTGATCGAGCTTGACGGGCGGCAGGTGCAGATCCCGAAGGCGCAGATCCTCCAGGCTCGCCTGATCGTGGACATGGAAGACCTGCGGGCCGATCTCCATCGCCGCCGCGATGTCGAGGTGGACCGATGAACGTTGAACTCATGAAGGCCCTCGAGCAGATCGAGGAAGAAAAGGGCATCAGCAAGGAGGTCATCATCGAAGCGATCGAGGCCGCCCTGCTGTCCGCCTACAAGAAAAACTACGGCGCGTCCGCCCAAAACATGCGCATCGAAGTGGAGCGCGACACGGGCGAGATGCACGCCTATCAGATCCGCACCGTCGTGGAATCGGTCGATGATGAAGCGACGCAGATCGCCCTCGACGAGGTGCGGGAGTGGGACCCGACCGCCCAGATCGGCGAGATGGTGGAGATCGAGGTCACCCCGCGCGACTTCGGCCGGATCGCGGCGCAGACGGCCAAGCAGGTCGTCGTGCAGCGGCTGCGGGAAGCGGAGCGCGATCTGGTGTACAAGGAATTCCGCGACCGAGAGGGTGACATTGTCACCGGTCAGGTGCAGCGGATCGAGCGGAAGAACGTCTATCTCGACCTGGGGCGCATCGAGGCGGTGCTGCCTCCGACGGAGCAAATCCCGCGGGAGAGCTACCGGCAGAGCGAGCGCATCAAGGCGTACGTGGTGGAGGTGCGCCAGGGCACACGCGGACCGCAGATTGTGGTCTCGCGCACTCACCCCGGGCTGCTGAAGCGCCTGTTCGAGCTCGAGGTGCCGGAGATCTACGAAGGCATCGTCGAGATCAAGGCGATCGCGCGCGAGGCCGGCGGCCGCAGCAAGATCGCCGTGTCATCGCGCGACAAGAACGTCGACGCGGTCGGCGCGTGCGTGGGGCCTAAAGGTACTCGTGTGCAGGCCATCGTGGATGAGTTGAAAGGCGAGAAGATTGATATCGTTCCGTGGAACGCCGACCAGGCGTTGTTTGTCGCGGGGGCGCTCAGCCCGGCCAAGGTCTCGCGCGTAGAGATCAACGAGGAGACGAAAACCGCGCTGGTCATCGTCCCGGACAACCAGCTGTCGCTGGCCATCGGGCGTGAGGGCCAGAACGCGCGCCTCGCGGCCAAGCTGACCGGCTGGCGGATCGACATCAAGAGCGATACGCAGATCAGGGAAATCGAGGCGAAGAAGCTATTCGTCGACCTTCCCGTCGAGCAGGGCGGAACCGTGGAGCAGCCGGCGGAAACGCAGGTACCTGTGGAAGTACCCGTGGAAGCGCAGTTACCTGTGGATGCGCAGGCAACAGCGGAGGTGGCGACGACCGCGGAAGCGGAGCCAGTAGTAGAGGTTCAGGCGCCCGTCGACGCGCAAACGCCTGCCGAGGAAGAGACATCCGTCGAGCCGGAAGCGCCTGCGGCGGAGCCGGCTCCTGCCGACGTGCGTGCCGCGGTTGATGCCGATGCCGACGGCCAACAGCGTGTGGATGGAGAGAAGGACGAGGGCAAGCCCGTAGCCGAGGCCGAGCTGGTGGAATCAGAGTCGGATGCCTAAAGTCAGGAAAATCCCGCAGCGGACGTGCGTCGCCTGCGGACGGGCCCGCCCCAAGCGAGAGCTCGTCCGGGCCGTGCGCACGCCGGCGGGGGAGATCAAGGTGGATCTGACGGGCAAGGTTTCGGGACGCGGTGCGTACGTGTGCCCCGAGCCGGAGTGCGTGGAGCGCGGCCTTCGAGAGGGACGCCTCCAGCATGCTCTCGAGATCCCAATTCCGGAATCGGCAATGGATGAACTGCGGCGAGCCGTGGAATTGGCGGCTGCCGGACGCAGGTAAACTGACTGGGGGACCGTGCCAGGATGCGAGTGCACGAGCTGGCCAAGGAACTGGGCGTCAACAGCAAGGTGGTGATGGACGCCCTGGCCGGCATGAAGATTCAGATCAAGAGCCACAGCAGCTCGCTCGACGAGGGGACCGTGGAGCGCGTGCGGCGTCAGGTGAAGGCCAAGACTGCGCCGCAGCCCGCGCCCGCCCCGGGGCCCGTGCGTGTCGCCAAGACGCCCACGGGTGAACGCATCTTAGGGATGCGCAAGATCGTGCTGCCTCCGCCCCCGCCGCCTGCTCCTGAACCCGCAATCCAAGAGCCGGCGTCGATTGCGCCTGCCGCTGCCGCCCCTGCGGCCACGGAAACTCCCAGAACCGCACCGACCGAGCCGCCCGTTGCCGTGAAACCAAGACCGGCTGTGGTTGAAGAACCGAAGAAAGTCGTTCCCGCGCCGACGCATGTGACTACCCCGCCGCCGCGTCCCGCGACAATGCCAACGCAAATGCCCCCCACACGGCGAGACACGCGTCCGGGGTGGCGACCTGGTGGCCCATCGGGTCCGTCGCGACCTGGGATGCGGTCCATGCCGCCGCGGCAAGCGCCGCGCGGACCGGCCACTGCGCCGCGGGCTCCATTGCCGGTGCCGCCTCCCGTAATCCCGGCGCCGGGCGCCGCCCCAGGATCCGCGCCGCCGCGCGCCCCTGAGTTTCCGAAGAAGAAGGAACGGTTCATTCCACCGCCACCACCGCCACAGCCCGTCGCTGTGCCACCCACCGTTCCGGCGGAGATCGACCTCACCGGTGCGCTCACGGTCGGCGAGCTGGCGGTCAAGCTCGAGCTGCCCGCGGGCGAAGTGGTGAAGAAACTGCTGGAGCAGGGGATTCTCGCCGGCATCAACGCGCAGATCGCGCTCGAATCCGCCACCAAGGTGGCGGAAGGGTTCGGCTCGGCGGTGCGCAAGCCGGCCGCCGCGGACGGAACGCCTCGCCCGGCGTCGAAGCGATTGGAAGTTGCGCCAGATCCCGAGGCGCAGCCGCGCGCGCCCGTGGTGACCATCATGGGCCACGTTGACCACGGCAAAACGTCGCTGCTCGACGCGATCAGACAGACCGACGTCGCCGCGCACGAGTTCGGGGGCATCACCCAGCATATCGGCGCCTCAACCATTGAAGCCAACGGCCGCCGCATCGTCTTTGTCGACACGCCGGGCCACGAGGCGTTCACCACGCTCCGGGCACGAGGCGCGCAGGTCACCGACATTGCCGTGCTGGTCGTTGCGGCCGACGACGGCGTGATGCCACAGACGATCGAGGCCATCAACCACGCCCGTGCCGCCAATGTGCCGATCATCGTCACGATCAACAAGACCGATCTTCCTCAGGCCAATCCCGACAGGGTCAAGCAGCAGCTCTCGGACCAGGGTCTTGTCCCGGAGGATTGGGGCGGGGAAACCGTCACCGTGCCCGTCTCGGCCCGCACGAAACAGGGGCTGAAGGAACTGCTGGAAATGATCATGCTGGTCGCCGACCTGCAGGAGCTGCGCGCAAACCCGAACCGTCCGGCGCGGGGCACCGTCCTGGAAGCGAAACTGGACAAGGGCCGCGGGCCCGTCGCGACCGTGCTCGTGCAGGAAGGAACGCTGCGACCCGGCGATGCCGTGGTGACGGGCGAAGCCTATGGCCGCGTGCGCTGGATGGTCAATGACCGTGGAGACCGCCTCGCCGAAGCCGGTCCCGCCACACCGGTCGAGGTCGTCGGATTGGACACGATGCCGAATGCCGGTGATCTACTCGAGGTCGTCCGCGACGACAAGCTGGCCAAGGCGATCGCCGAGGAGCGGCGGGAGCGCAAGCGCGCCGCGGACATGGCGACCGCGCGTCCGGGAGCGGCTGAAGAGGTTGCGGCCGCCGAAGGACCCAAGGAACTCAGGCTGATCATCAAGGCGGATGCGTACGGCTCGATCGAGGCGCTCACCGCGTCACTCGAACGGCTGGCGATCCCTGAAGCCGGCGTCTCGGTCCTGCATGCGGCGGTGGGCAACGTCACCGAGTGGGACGTGATGCTGGCGGTGGCGAGCCGCGCCGTCGTCATCGGATTCAACATCCGTCCCGAACCGCAAGTTCGAAAGCTCGCGGAGCAGGAACAGATCGAGATCCTGACCTACCGGGTGATTTACGAGGCGATCGACGACATCCGGGCCCGGTTGCGGGGATTCCTGGCGCCCAAGAAGCGCGAGGTCTCGCTGGGTCAGGCCGAGGTCCGGCAGACGTTCACCATCTCGAAGGTGGGGACGATCGCCGGAAGCTACGTGGCGCAGGGTGTCATCCCGCGCTCGGCCAGCATCCGGGTCATCCGGGACGGGGTCGTAGTGCACGAGGGCAAGATGGCTTCGCTGCGACGGTTCAAGGATGACGTGCGCGAGGTGACGGAAGGCTTCGAGTGCGGCATCGGCCTGGAACGGTTCAACGACGTCAAGGTCGGTGACATCCTCGAGGCGTTCGAGATTCGGGAGGAGCCTGCGTAACGTCGTCATTCGCGAGACCCGAAGCGGTGACGGAGGGTCCCCGTCATGATCGTCGGCGTCCTGCGCGTCGAACTGAGCCTTCCAGGCAGCAACAGCCTCAAAGACAAACGACGGCTTCTCCGGAGCCTGCTCGACCGGCTGCACCAGCGCTTCAACGTCTCGGCCGCGGAGATCGATCACCAGGACAACTGGCGCCAGGCGGAGGTCGCTGTCAGCTGCGTGAGCAGCGAGGCCGCTCACGCCAATTCCGTGCTCTCCAAGGTGCTCACGGTGGTGGAGCGGGAGACCGAGATGGTCCTCACGGGAGTCGAGATGGAGCTCCGATGAGCCACCGCTCTGAGAAGGTTGAACAATTCATCAAGGAAGAGCTCAGCGAGATCCTCAGGCGCGAGGTGAACGATCCGCGTATCGGGTTCGTGTCGGTGACCGACGTGGAACTCAGCGTCGATCTCCGTCACGCGCGGGTGTTCGTGAGCGTGCTGGGAGACAAGGACGCCAAGACCGCGACGATGGCGGGGCTGGAAAGCGCCATGGGCTATATCCGGCGCGAGCTCGGCCAGCGGCTGCAGATGCGCTACACGCCGGACATCACGTTCAAGCTGGATGAGTCCATCGAGCGCGGCTCACGGATCATGAAGCTGCTCGGCGAAGTCACGAAGGACGTCCCGCATGGCAAGCTTGCCCGAGACGATCGCAAGGATTCTCCGGACAAATCCTGACGCCCTGATCGCCTGCCACGTCGC
>JAIBHM010000106.1 GCA_020028535.1 Armatimonadota bacterium
CCGGACGATACCTCTACCGCGTGGCAGGGCATCGGATGATTCGTCGGCGCAAACCGCAACCTCACCTCCTCCCCCACCCTGCCTTCACCATCCTCGAAGGCCGAGAACGTGAACCGGTCGAGGAATTCCCGGCGCGATGTCTCCTTCGGGAGCACGGCAGCCAGGAACTGGTCAGCGCCCCTCGGCGCGAAAATACGCAGCGGCGGAGCGGCAGGCTTCGGGTAGCGCCCGAAGCGCAGCGCGTTCTGGAGCGCGTAGATGTCGGAGAAGTGATCGGGATGCAGGTGCGTAATCACGGCCGCGGCCAGATCGGCGGGGGAACAGAAGCGCTGCAGTGCTGCGACGACGCCATTGCCGCAGTCCAGCAGCACGCGAACGCCCCCGGCTTGGGCAAGGTAACCCGGACAGGCGCCGCCAGGCAGCGGATATGGACTCCACTTCCCCAGGACGGTGAGCTTCACGCCGGAAGATCGTCAGGGCGCGGCCGGCGCGGGATAGATCGCCAGGAAACGCGTGATGCCGCGGTGAATGGCGCGCGATAGGCGCTGCCGGAACCCGATGTCGCTGAGACGGGCCTCCTCGACCGCGTTCGAGATGAACGCGGTCTCGACTAGGACGGAGGGGATGCCGGTGTCGCGCAGCACGAGGAAGCTGGCGGTCTTGATGCCCCGGCTCGGCAGCCCGAGCACGACGCCGAGCTCGTCCTGGATCATCTGCGCCAGCGCCAGTGACTGCGGGGTCAGGTAGTAGGTCTCCGATCCGTTCACCGTGGCCCGCCCATTCGCGTTGGCATGGATGCTGGCGTAGATCGTCGCGCCTGCCTCGCGCGCCAGCCGGGGCCGGTCCAACAGCTCGACGGTGGCGTCGGTCTCGCGGATCATCATGACGCGGATGCCGTCCTGCCGCAGGAGGTCGCGTACCTGCAGCGCGATGTCGAGCACGATGTCCGACTCGCGCAGGCCGCCGGGGCCGATCGCGCCCGGATCGCGGCCGCCGTGGCCGGGATCGATCGCCACGAGGTGCCCCCGGCCCACCATCTGGGCGTTGATATCAATCAGCAATCGCCCGCCGCTCTGGCTGATGACGAAGTTCATCTTGCGCTTCAGCGTCACGACGATGCGTGTGACCGGCGGCCGGGCCGTGAACTGGGCTGCCCTCACCGTCAGGACCGACGGGTGTTCGAACGCCAGCTCCTGCTTCACGGGGATAAAGACGGCGCGGGCGATGTCGATGGCGAGCCGGTCGGGGAAGACGAACTCGCGGATCTTGTACTCCATTCCTCCGGTGGCGTCGATGACCACGCGTCCCGCGGGACCGTTCGGCTCGAAGGTCACACCCATCACCTTCAGCGCCCCCGATCCGGCCGGCGTATCCGGGGCGGGAGGCGGAGAACCGGAGGCGGCGAGTTTCGGGGCGATCTCGAGCGTGACGAGGTATGTGGCGGAATCGCTGGTCACGCGGATCTCGACGGGCGCCAGCAGATCGAAGACCATCCGCGAGATGTAAGGCTTGATCTGGAACTGCGCGGTGCGGATCCGCTGCACGCCTGCATCCTGCACCGAGAGCTCGCGCGCCTGCGTGCGGAGTGCCGCGTGGAGGAAGTCCACGACGAGCCGGTCCGGATTCGAGAGGACGCGCGTCTCCGTCTGTACCGGCCCGGTGGTGCTCACCTTCACCTGCAGGATGCCGTCCCGGACCTGGGCGGCCACGCCGGTGATCTGGGAGCTGACGAACAGCGTGCGCTCGGCTTCCTCGAACTTTGTCCACGCGCCTAGCGCCGAGAAGATCACCTGGGCCGGCACGAAGACCTGGCCGTTCAGGAGTTGCGGGGCAGCGGGGAGGACCCGGCTCTGCGTATTGACCTGGAAGGCGGTCTCCCCGACCCGCATGCGCACCGTGGCGCGAAGGCGGTTCGTGACGACGATGCTGCGATCAACTTCATAAAACGCCGCGATGGCCCCCATCGGCTCGAAGAGCCCCGAAATGGGAGCCATCACCTGGCCGTTCGCCATCACGGCAGGCGCAGTGAGCGGCACATCGACGCCGTTGACGATCACCTTGATCCCGGCGGATTGCCCGAGTCCCGGCGCGGGGGAAGCCCACACCACGAGCGCCGACAGGATCGCGGCGGCAACGAACTTCATCGTCTACTCCTGCTGTGCGCCCACCACCCGCCTGTGAAGAATCGTCCCTTGCGTCCTCTCCCGGACCGAACACATTCAGCCTTCACAATATGTTCTCCTCTCGGGCAAGCGCGCGAAGGGCCCCCAGGCGGAGCCGGGAAATGGTGTTGGCATGAAGGTCGATGCGCACGTTGACTACCCTGCGCTTCGAGACGTCCCCGACCTGGCGCGCGCGGCCGAGCGGGTCGGATTTGACGGTATCTGGTTTCCCGAGACCGCGCACGACCCGTTTCTGGGGGCGGCGCTGGCATGCGAGCATACGGCGCGAATCACGGTCGGCACGAACGTCGCCATCGCGTTCGCGCGAAGCCCTACCCTGCTTGCGTACCTTGGGTGGGACCTGGCCGCCCTGTCGGACGGCCGGTTCATCATGGGCCTGGGGACGCAGGTCAAGGCGCACGTCACCCGCCGCTTCGGGATGCCGTGGGATGCGCCCGCGCCGCGGCTGCGAGATGCGATTCGCGCCATCCACGCGGTGTGGCACACCTGGCGTACCGGGGACCGCCTCGACTACCGCGGCAAGTGGTATGTCCTCTCGCTGATGACCCCGTTCTTCACCCCGCCGCGCCACGGCCGGCCGATCCCCATTGCCACCGCGGGCGTCAATCCCGCTCTGTGCCGCGCGGCCGGGGAGGTTGCAGACGGGTTCCAGGTCCATCCCCTGCATACACCTGCCTATCTCCGGGATGTCGTGCTGCCGGCTATCCGCCAAGGACAAACGCGGGCGGGGCGGGATGGAGTTCCCTTTCAGGTCAACGCCAGCGTGTTCGTCGTGACCGACCCACAGGACGAACGGCGGCGCGCTGAGGTCAAACGCTCGATCGCCTTCTACGCGAGCACGCCCTCGTATCGCGGCGTGCTCGCGTTTCATGGATGGGAGGCCATCGGCGCGCGGCTCAGCGCCCTGGCGAAGGGCGGCGAGTGGTCGAAGATGGCCGATGAGGTGACGGATGAGATGCTGACGACGATTGCGGTGGTGGCGCCCTTACCGGACGCCGGCGCACAGATCCGAGAACGATATCATGGCCTGGCCGACAGAGTCGGCGTCTACGAGTCATTCTCGCCAGCGGAAGAACGCCGCTGGCGAGGACTCATCGCCGGAATCCGGGGCGAGTAAGGCTCACCTCTTCACGGAAAGGTTACAGCGCCGTGATATGTCCACATTAGTCCGCAGGACTAATGTGCTAAGTGATCCGTCACAAGGAGGCGAGCCATGAGTGATATGCAACGGTACATCGTCGAAGAATGGGCCGAAGACTTCCGCGCGGGGCGCCTGCCCCGGCGGGAGTTTCTGCGCCGCACGGCCTTGATGGCAGGCGGGACGGCGCTTGCCCTGCCCCTGCTGAGGAGCCTTGGCGTGGCCGCGTCGATAGATGAAGTCAGTGCCGCATCGGCGCAGCCCACCTCGTCTGTGGCCCAGGCGCAGGGCGTCACCGTGCCGCCGAACGACCCGGACTTGAGCGCGGAGATGGTGTCTTTCGCCTCGGGCGGCGTCCCAGTCCAGGCGTACTTCTCTCGCCCCAAGGGCGCGGGCCCCTTCCCCGCAGTTGTTGTCATCCACGAGAACCGCGGTCTGCTGGAACACTTTAAGGACGTGACACGGCGGCTGGCCAAGCTCGGATACGCCGGCCTTGCCGTGGATCTCGCCTCGCCCGAAGGCGGCACTGCGAAGTTCAGCGATCCCGCCGAAGTGTCCGCCATCCTGGGGCGCACGCCCGCTGACCAGATGGCCGGCATGCTGAATGCCGGAGTGCGATGGCTGCAAGGCCTCACGTTCATCCGGCGGGACCGGGTCGGGGCCATGGGGTACTGTTTCGGCGGCGGCATGACCTGGAGGCTGGCCACCCAGAACGCGGACCTGCGCGCGGCGGCGCCATACTACGGCTCGAACCCACCCATCGAGGATGTCGCGAAGATCAAAGCCGCGATGCTGGCAATCTACGGAGAACAGGACACCCGCATCAACGCGGGCATCCCCGCCGTGCGCGACGCCATGGCGAAGGCCAAGGTCGTCCACGAGATCGTGATCTACCCGGGGGCGGACCACGCGTTCTTCAACGACACGGGGGCGCGGTACAACGCCGCAGCGGCTCGTGGAGCATGGGAACGGACCACCGCGTGGTTCCAGCGCTATCTGAAGGGCTGATCAGCGCGCCGCGGCGCGGGCGGTGGGGGCGAGGCCGCTCGCGGCAAACACCGCGATCGAGGTGAGGACAATGGCGCCCCCGGCGGCCAGATCGAGGTAGAAGGCCGCGGTCATCCCGGCCACGACCGACGCGACAGAGATTGCCACGGCCAGCAGCAGCGTGCCGCGAAAACTGCGGGCGAGGCGCAGGGCGGTGATGGCGGGAATCACCACGAGGGCGCTCGTCAGCAGCACGCCCACCACGCGCATCGCCACGACGACGGTCACGGCGACGAGAAACGTGATAAGAGTGTTGAGGGCGTCCACGGGCACTCCCTGCACGCGGGCGCCCTCCTCGTCAAACGTCATCGCAAACAACTCCTTGTAGAACGCGGCCACTGCCGCCAGCACAAACAGGCCGAGCGCGAGGATGATCCACAGGTCGCGCGTCTGCACTGCGGTAATCGCCCCGAAGAGGTAGGAGAACAGGTCCACGCTGAAACCGTCCGCCAGGCCGATCAGCACGACCGCCACCGCCAGACCGCCGGAGAGAAAGATCGCGAGCGCGGCTTCACCGAACAACCGGCCGGAGGCGCGCAGACGCTCGATGCCGAGCGCCCCGACGACCGCGACGATGAGGGCGCCGAGCACGGGGTGCAACCCGAACATGAAGCCGAGCGCAACGCCGGCCAGCGACACGTGCGCCAGCGTGTCCGCGATCAGGCTGAGCCGCCGCAGTACGAGAAAGACGCCGATCGTGGGCGCGATGATCCCGATCATCAATCCGCCCAGGAGCGCGCGCTGCATGAAGCCGTACTGCAGGATCTCAGGCATCGATCAATGGCGGTGCGCGACGACCAGGCTTTCGGGCCGGTAGAGCTGCTCGAGCGCTCCAGATCGCATCGCCTCCTCCGGATCGCCGTGGAAGACCAGCGTGCGGTTGAGGCAGGCCAGGCGTGTGACCTCAGCGGCGACGACGCCGATGTCGTGCGACACCATGACGAGCGTGGTGCGGAGTTCACGATTCAGGCGCCGCAGGAGGCCGTAGAACTGCTCTTGCGCCTCCACGTCCACCCCCACCGTCGGCTCGTCGAGCAGCAACAGTTCCGGCTCATGCACAAGCGCGCGCGCAATGAACACGCGCTGCTGCTGGCCTGACGAGAGGCGTCCCACGAGACGGTCGCGGAACGAGTTCATGCCGACGATTTCAAGGGCCCGTTCTGCGGCTTCCCGGTCGTCGCGCCCAAACCGACGGCCCAGGCCCACCCGCGCCGAGCGGCCGCTGATCACGACCTCCAGGACGCTGGCGGGGAACCGCGCCTCGAAGACCGCCTTCTGCCGGACGTAGCCCACGAGATGCCAGGCATTGAAGCGGCGCACGTCGGCGCCAAAGAGGCTGACGTGACCGCACGAGGGACGCAGGAGCCCGATCAGGATGCGCAGGAGCGTCGTTTTGCCCGAGCCATTCGGACCGATAATTCCCAGGAAATCCCCTTTGCGGATCTGCAGCGTGACCCGGTCGAGGACGCGCTCGCTCCCATAGTCGAAGCACACGTGCTCAACCGCCGCCACGACCCCGTCAGCGGGCGCAGTCAAGACCGTCCGCCAGCTGCCGGAGGTTGTCATTCATGAGCGTCATATAGTCGAGTCCCCGAGATTGCTCTTCGCGGGTAAGGCCCTCGATCGGGTTGAGCACGTTCACCTGCGCCCCCGTCTCCCGCGCGACGGCCTCCGCCACGCGCGATTCGGTCAAGGTCTCCGCGTAGACGACTCTGGCTCCCGTGCGGCGCATGAACTTGACGACTTCCAGCAGCCGCGCGGGAGAGGGCTCTGCCTCTGGGTCGATGCCGGCGATCGCCACCTGCCTGAGACCATATCGGGCCGCCAGGTAGCCAAATGCGGCGTGCGCCGTCACGAATTCCTTCCGGCGGCACGTACGCAACACCTCCGCGTAGCGGCGGTGCAGAGCGTCCAGCTCGGTGCGCAGTCGCTGCGCTCCCGCCTGGTACGCGGCCACGCCGGTTGGATCCGCCCGCGACAAGGCATCTCGAATCCGGTCAACCTGGGCCTGCGCGAGCACAGGATCCAGCCAGACGTGGGGATCAACGCCTCCGGAATACCATGGCGGGCTCTGCAAGGGGAGGCCTTCCGTGGCGTTGATCTTCAGAACGTTCTCGGGGAGATCGGGCAGTACCCTGTCGACCCACGGCTCGAAGCCCGCCCCGTTGTAGACGAAGACCTGAGCTTTCTGGAGTCGTGCTACGTCCTGGGGCGCCGGCTCCCAGTCGTGGGGCTCGACGCCGG
>JAIBHM010000002.1 GCA_020028535.1 Armatimonadota bacterium
CCCGTTCTGCGTCGTCGCCACGGTTGGGACGACGTCGACGACGAGCGTCGATCCTGTTCCGGCGATTGCCGAGATCTGCGCCGCCGAGGATCTCTGGCTTCACGTGGACGGGGCGTATGCGGGGATGGCTGCGGTCGCCCCCGAATTCCGCTGGGCGCTGGATGGATGCGACCACGCCGACTCTGTCGTCGTGAACCCGCACAAGTGGCTCTTCACGCCGATCGACTGCAGCGCATTCTACTGCCGCCGCCCGGACGTGCTGCGAGCCGCCTTCACGCTCGTCCCCGAGTACCTGCGCACCGTTGAAGGGGAGCAGACCGCGGTGCGCGATTTCATGGACTACGGCGTCCAGTTGGGCCGGCGATTTCGCGCGTTGAAGCTCTGGATGGTGATCCGGTATTTCGGCTGGGAGGGCCTCGCCGCCCGGATCCGGGAGCACATCCGCCTCGGGCGGCTGCTGGCCTCGTGGGTCGATGCGAGCCCCGAGTTTGAGCGGACGGCGCCCACCCCGTTCAGCACGGTCTGCCTCCGGGCGCATCCGCCCGGCGCCTCAGACGATGAACTGGAACGGCTCAATACGGCCGTCCTCGACGCGGTCAATGCGACCGGAGACGCCTATCTCTCGCACACAAAACTCGACGGGAAGTTTACGCTGCGTTTCGCCATCGGCAACATCCGCACGACGGAATCGCACGTCCGGACGGCGTGGGAGCTGATTCAACGCGAGGCCCGGAAGGCGCGCACCCGCTGATTCACAGGAAAGCGATTTCGCACCGTGGAAGGGATGACGCGCCGGAAAACTGGACGGTGACTGTGCGGCGATGACGTTTCGCGATCGCCGGGATGCGGGGCAGCGGCTGGCGGAGGCTCTGCAAGGCTTACGCAACCGCAGGCCCTTGGTGCTGGCGATTCCGCGAGGCGGGATCGTGGTAGGGTATGAGGTGGCGCGCGCGCTCGACGCTCCACTCGACGTTGTGGTCCCGCGGAAACTGCGCGCCCCCTACAATCCGGAATTGGCGATCGGCGCCGTTGCGCGCGACGGCACTGTCTATCTGGACACCCCGGTGGCGGGTACCCTCAAGGTCACAGACGAGTACCTCAAAGAAGAGATCGCCTACCAGTTGGAGGAGATCCACCGGCGGATGCGCCTGTACCGCGGGGACCGGCCGCCTCCCGACCTGTCGGGCCGGGCGGCGATCGTCGTGGATGACGGCATCGCCACCGGATCGACGATGATCGCGGCGCTGCGTGCGACGCGGGCGGCAGGACCGGCGACGCTGGTCGCCGCGGTGCCCGTGGCACCTCCGGAGGGTGTAGAATCCCTGCGGCGAGAGGCCGACGAACTCGTCTGCCTCTTCACACCGATGCTATTTTACGCGGTGGGACAATTCTACGATGACTTTGCGCAGACGTCGGACGAGCAAGTAATCGCGCTGTTGCGGCGCCGGGAACAGGAGATGCATGGCGGTTGACCAGCTGAAGCGGACAAGCCTGTACACGGTTCATGTGCAGAGCGGCGCCCGCATGGTCGAGTTCGGGGGCTGGGAGATGCCGGTGCAGTATGCCGGCATTGTCGAGGAGCACCGCGCTGTGCGCACGGCCGCGGGCCTCTTCGACGTCTCCCACATGGGGGAGCTGGTGATCGACGGCCCGGGCGCGCTGGACTCGCTGCAGCGTCTCATCACTAACGACGCCGGCCGTCTTCCCGTGGGTGGGGGACTCTACACTCCGATGTGCCTGCCGGGCGGGGGCATCATAGACGACCTCACCGTGTTCCGCATCGGCGAGCGGCGCTATCTCCTCGTGGTCAACGCGGCCACAACGGACAAGGACTTCGCGTGGATTCGCGACCACACTCGTCACGCCGAAGCGCGCGACCGCTCGCCTGAGTTTGCCCTCCTCGCGCTCCAGGGGCCACAGGCGAATGAGATCCTCGGCCGTGTGACGCGGGCCGATCTATCCCGTCTCGAGTTCTTTCACTTCATGGACCCCGTCGACGTGGCAGGCGTGGCGGACTGCGTCATTTCTCGCACGGGCTACACCGGCGAAGACGGCTTTGAAGTGGCCATACCGTGGGATGCCGCTCCCGAGGTATGGGAAGCCCTCATGGGCTCGGGCCGGCGTGATGGTCTCGTGCCGGTCGGCCTCGGGGCGCGCGACACCCTGCGCCTGGAAGCCGGACTGATGCTGTACGGAAACGACATCGACGAGACGACCACGCCGCTGGAAGCGCCGCTGGGGTGGACCGTGAAGCTCGACAAGGGCGAGTTCATCGGCCGCGACGTCCTGGTGCGGCAGAAGCAGCAGGGGGTGCGCCGGAAGCTGGTTGGCTTTGAGATGCTCGAACGGGCCATTCCCCGGCATGGATACGGGCTCCTCGCAGGCGGCCTGAAGACCGGACAGGTCACCAGCGGAACCTTCGGGCCGTGGGTGAACAAGAGCATTGGGATGGGCTACGTGGCTGCGGAGTTCGCGCGGCCCGGGACGGAGCTCGCCGTGGAGATCCGTGGAAAGCCCGCCCGGGCGGCGGCCGTGAAGCTGCCATTCTATAAGAGGAGCGCCTGATGTACCCCAAGGACCTTCGCTACAGCACCGAGCACGAGTGGGCGAAGGTGGAACAGCGCCGCGTCCGCGTGGGCGTCACGAAGTTCGCCGCGGACAAGCTGAGCGACGTGGTGTTCGTGGAACTCCCGCAGGTGGGCGCGCAGGTCACGTACATGGAGCCGTTCGGAGTGATCGAGTCAGTCAAGGCGGTCTCCGATCTGTACGCCCCGGTGAGCGGCCGGGTCGTCGAAGTCAACACGAGCCTGTCGGAGGCGCCTGAAGTCGTGAACACCGATCCGTACGGACGCGGGTGGATCATCCTCGTCGAGCCCAAGGACCTCAAGGAGCTGGACAAGCTCATGACGGCCGAGCAATACCTGAAGGCGATCGGAGAGGACCCGGAATGACGGCACGGCAGAAGAGCGTCGATGTCGCAGCCCGTGCGCAGCACAAATACATTCCCGCCACCGACGCGGAGCGGGAGGAGATGCTGCGGGTGATCGGCGTGCCCTCGGTTGACGCGCTGTTCGCCGACATCCCAGCCGCCGTGCGACTGAACCGCCCGTTGCGCCTCCCCCCTGCCCTCAGTGATCCAGAGGTCGTCGCGCACCTGCGTGCGCTGGCCGAGCGCAACACGCATTGCGATAGCGCGGCGTGCTTCCTCGGCGCGGGCGCCTACGACCACTACGTGCCGAGCGTGGTGTGGGCGCTCGCTGGACGCGGCGAGTTCCTGACGGCGTACACGCCGTATCAGGCGGAGCTCATGCAGGGCGAGCTGCAGGCGGGCTATGAGTATCAGAGCATGCTCTGCGAGCTGACGGGAATGGATGTTGCCAACGCCTCGATGTATGATGGCGCCTCGGCGACTGCCGAGGCGGCCGTAATGGCCAAGGACTTGACGAAGCGCAACGAGGTTATCGTCAGTACGGCTGTGCACCCTGAGTATCGTCAGGTCCTGCGGACGTACACAGGCCCGCTGGGGATTACCGTCGCCGAGGTACCCCACCGTCTCGGTGTGTCCGACGCTGAAGCGATCGCCCGTGCGATCACCGATCACACCGCGGCGGTGATCATTCAGCACCCGAACTTCTTCGGCAGTCTCGAGGAGGGGAAAGCGCTGGCGGATCTGGCGCACCGGCACGGCGCGCTGCTGGTCTGCGCAATCGCGGACCCGTTGTCGCTGGGCATCCTCAAGCCCCCGGGCGCCTGGGGCGCCGATATCGTCGCGGGCGAGGGGCAGTCGCTGGGCAATCACGTCAACTTCGGCGGTCCGTACCTGGGCATGATGGCGACACGCCAGGAGTTCGTCCGCCGCATCCCCGGCCGGCTGGTGGGCGCGACGGTGGACACCGAAGGCCGGCGCGGATTCGTGCTCACCTTGCAGACACGCGAGCAGCACATCAGGCGCGAACGGGCCAGCAGCAACATCTGCACCAACGAGGCTCTGCTCACACTGGCGGCCGCGATTTACATGGCGGCGCTGGGCAAACAGGGGCTGCGCAAGGTCGCCGGGCTCAACCTCCAGAAGGCCGCGTACGCGAAGGAGGCCATCAGCGGCCTCCGCGGGTATCGCCTCGCCTTCGACGCTCCGACGTTCCATGAATTCGTCGTCCGTACGCCGGTGGCGCCGGAGGAGATCAACCGCAGGCTGCGGCGGCATCAAATTATCGGGGGCGCGCCGCTCGGCCGGTGGTATCCGGATTTGAAGGATGGGTGGCTGGTCTGCGTGACCGAGCAGCGCACTCGCGAGGAGATCGACCGGCTGACCTCCGCGCTGGAGGAGATCGGGTGAGCGCAAAAGACTTTCCGGTCATCGTCGAGCTCAGCACCCCCGGCCGCGTGGGCTTCTCCTTTCCTGAACCCGACGTTCCCGAGCGGCCGATCGAGCGCCTGCTCCCCGTCGACCAGATCCGCGAGGCGCCGCCCGGGCTGCCCGAGGTCAGCGAGCTCGACGTCGTCCGTCACTATACGCGTCTCTCGCACCGCAACTTCAGTATCGACGAAGGCTTCTACCCGCTCGGCTCATGCACGATGAAGTACAATCCCAAGATTCACGAAGAGACGGCGGCGCTTCCCGGGTTCAGACGGCTGCACCCTTACGCACCGGCCGAGGAGGCGCAAGGGGCGCTGCAGTTGATGTGGGAGCTGGAGCGGGCGCTGGCGGAGGTGAGCGGGATGGACCGCGTCACCTTCCAGCCCGCGGCGGGCGCACACGGTGAGCTCACCGGGATGCTCATGGTCCGCGCGTACTTTGCGGCGCGCGGAGAGAAGCGCACCAAGGTCATCGTCCCCGACTCCGCCCACGGCACGAACCCTGCCACGGCCGCCATGGTCGGGTATCAGGTCATCACCGTGAAGTCCGACAGCCGCGGCAACATGGACGTGCGCGCCCTGCGCCAGGCGATGGACGAGTCGGTGGCGGCGATCATGCTCACCAACCCCAACACGCTGGGCCTCTTTGAGGAATCCATCGTCGAACTGGAGGAGATCGTGCACGGCCGCGGCGGCCAAATGTATCTCGACGGGGCCAACTTCAACGCTATGCTCGGGATGACCCGGCCGGGCGATCAGGGGTTCGACGTGATGCACATGAACCTGCACAAGACGTTCACGACCCCCCACGGCGGCGGCGGCCCCGGCGCCGGCGCGGTGGGCATCAGGTCACACCTCACCCCTTTCCTCCCCGTCCCCGTCATCGAGAAGGAGGGGGACCTGTTCCGCCTGGATGATGCGCGGCCGCAGTCTATTGGGAAGATCCGCGCCTTCTACGGGAATTTCGGAAACCTGGTCCGTGCCTACACGTACATCCGCACGATGGGGGCGGACGGGCTGCGCCAGATCGCCGAAACCGCGGTGCTCAACGCCAACTACATGCTGGCGCGCCTGCGCGGCCGCTTCGACCTGCCGTACGACCGGGTGTGCAAGCATGAGTTCGTCCTGGCGGGAACACGGCAGAAGAAGCGCACCGGGGTCACGACACGTGACATGGCCAAGCGGGTCCTCGACTACGGCTTCCACGCGCCGACAATCTACTTCCCGCTCATCGTCGAGGAAGCGATCATGATCGAGCCGACGGAGACGGAAAGCAAGCGCACGATGGACGAGTTCGTCGATGCGATGCTGGCGATCGACCGCGAGACGCAGGACAATCCCGATCTCGTGCGGAGCGCGCCGCATACAACCCCCGTGAAGCGGCTGGATGAGGTTCGCGCGGCGCGGCAGCCGGATCTGCGGTGGAAGACGCGGCCCTAGCCCGAGGGTCCCGTCCGCGCCGGCGGCATTGATGATGACGCTGGATGACTTCCGCAGCGCCCGCGAGCGGATCGCCCCCTATGTCCGCAAAACTCCGGTGCATCCCCTACCCGGAGGGCCTCTCCTCAAGCTCGAAAGCCTGCAGGTGACAGGATCGTTCAAGGCGCGCGGCGCCTTCAATCACGTGCTGGCCCAGCGGGAGGCGTGTGCGCGCGGGATCATCACCGCCTCATCGGGGAACCACGGGCAGGCGGTGGCGTACGTCGCCAGGACACTAGGATTGCGCGCGATCGTCGTCGTCCCCGAAGATGTCGCCACCACGAAGGCCGAAGCGATCACCGCCGCCGGGGCAGAACTCATCCGCTGGGGCCGCTATTCAGAAGAACGCGTGCCGCACGCGAAGGAGCTCGCGGAGCGCCGCGGCCTGCACTACGTTCCGCCGTACGACGACCTCTTCATCATTGCCGGCCAGGGGACGGCGGGCCTGGAGATTGTCGAGCAATGCCCGGAAGTTGAGGTAGTGGTCGTCCCGGTCAGCGGAGGCGGACTGATCTCCGGTGTGGCCGCGGCTGTGAAGTCACTGCGGCCCCGCGTCCGTGTGATCGGCGCTGAACCCGCCGGCGCAACACGCTTTGCCAGTTCGCGCCGGGCCGGGCGACCAGTGGTGTTAGAGAAGGGGGAAACCATCGCCGACGGGCTGCGCGTCCTCACACCCGGCCATCTCACCTGGGACATGACAACCAAGTACGTAGACGAGTTTCGCGAAGTGCCTGATGACGATACGCTGAAGGCGCTTCGGCGGATCCTGCTCGATGGCCACGTGCTTGCCGAGCCGTCCGGAGCGGTCAGCGTGGCCTGTGCTCTCTCCGGCCGGCTCACTGGAAGCACCGCTGTGGCCGTCGTCAGCGGCGGCAATGTTGATCTCGAGGTGCTCCGCCGCGCCCTAGGACCTTCCTGACAAGAGAACCCGCGAAAACACGCGCTTTGCCCCGCCAGGCCGAGCTAGGCAACAATATACGGACATACGTTCGTATATATCAACCACAGCGACGCCTCCCACCGGTTGATGTTCGTACATATGTTCGCCATATAATCTAGATGGAGGTGACGCCATGGCCGCACCGTTGACCGACCGGCAGCGCGAAGTCCTCGAGCACATCGCCACATCCATACGGCACAGCGGAATCGTCCCGTCGATCCGAGAGATCGGACATGCGCTTGGGATGCGCTCCCCCTCGACCGTTCACCAGCATCTCACTGCGCTCGAGCGCAAGGGCTACATCAAACGCTATGGCGACCGCATGCGCGTCATGGAAGTGCTCGACCGGCGCATGCTTCCTCACGGTGAGGAGGTGGCGCACCTCCCTCTGATCGGCCGCGTTTCTGCCGGCGTCCCCGTCCTCGCCGAGGAAAATATTGAAGAGATGATCCCCGTGCCGCGCAAGATGGTCGGCTGGCAGGACGACAATTGCTTCCTGCTGACCGTCCGCGGCGACTCCATGATCAACGCGGGGATCCATCCCAGCGATCTGGTGATCGTGCGATCGCAGCCGACGGCACAGCAGGGGGAGATCGTGGTGGCCCTGCTCGGCGATGAGGCGACCGTCAAGCGTCTGCAGTATGAAGGTCCGCGGCCGTATCTCATGCCGGAGAACCCGCGCTATGGGGCAATCTTCGACGAGTTTGAGATCATCGGGAAAGTTGTGGGGTTGATGCGGAAGTATGCCGGAGGTCAGGCATGAGCGTTCGGGCGGTCGCCGTCCGCAACGGTCCTCGAGCGATTCCCGTGCCCGCGAGTGCGGTGCGTGCTACCGGTTCAAGCAGGGTGGTCCGGGCCGCGCCGCGGGCGCGGGGTGATGTGCACGCGGCGCCTCGCGCGGCGTGGGTCCGCTTTGCTAATGACCGACAGCTGGTTGGATTCAAGCTGTTGTTGCTCGGGCTGCTGGCCCTGGCGGCGATGGCTCTGGAGGTGCCGTTCTAAGCGTGAGACCAGTCATTGAGGTGTTCACCAGCTCCACGTTCCGGCAGGGCAAGGGTGGCGCGGGCATCGTCATCCGCTCCGCGGGGCAGACCGTTCGAGTGATCCGTCGCGCCGTGCGTGCAGAGTCACGCGCGCAGGCGGCGTATCGCGCGCTGCTCCACGGTGTGTGGCGGGCCCGCGGCACCGGCGCGCGGCAGATCCGCGCATATTCTGATCACGAGGAGATCGTAGCCCAGATCACCGGCGGCGCGGAGGTGCCCCCGGAACTCACCGGACTCTACCTGCAGACCCGCGCGCTGTTCAACGCGTATCGCTGGAGCGCCCTCGAGTACCTGCCCAGGGAGCGCAATACCGAAGCGGCGATCGCCGCTGTCGAGGCCCTTGATGAAGAGCCGCTTGCGCACGACTTCGATCTCGATGCCGCCGATCCACTGCCGTTGTTCACCTCGTCCGCTCCGATTTCGTAAAGGACTCCCCCCATATTGCAGGTGAACCGTAGCATCAAGCATCATGTGCGCACGGTGCGCCATACTCATCGCTGTCATCGCCATCGCCCTCGGCACTGCCGCGGCGGCGCTTGCTGCCGCCCCCGAGCCGCCAGACCAACCTCCCCAACCCTCCGCGCCGGATCGGTACCTCCGGGGTCGTGTTCTGCAGATTCTCGAAGAGCGCGAGCAGGACGTGATCGCGGAGAATCAGTTCGTCCAGATCGTCCGGGTGCGCTTGAGGGGCGTGCCGGCGGATGCCGCCGAGGTAAGGGCTGAGTTCAGCGACGTCGCCTCGGATCCCGCCCGGCGGCTCAAGCCGGGGGACGGCGTCGTCGTAGCGGCGGCGGATGAGGAGGGGGGGACTGCCTACTACGTCGTCGATCGCTACCGGATGCCCGCGCTGGGTCTTGCCGTTGGGTTGTTCTTCGCACTGGCCGTGTTGCTCAGCCGCGGCCGCGGGATCACGGCCATCCTCGGGCTCGGCATCACGGCACTCGTGCTGGCGCGGTTCATCGTCCCTGCGATCGTCGGCGGAGGGAATCCTTTGGTGGTGAGCCTGGTGGGGGCGCTGGTCATCGCCTTCGCCTCGATCTACCTGGCCCACGGCTTCAGCCTTCGCACCTCGATTGCGGTCGGCAGCACGCTGGTCACGCTCATCATCGCGTCGGTGCTGGCCATCGTTTTCGTCGGCCTGGCCAACCTGTTCGGGCTGGGCTCGGAAGAGGCATTCTACCTTCAACTGGCGCCCGTGGAGCAGCTCAACCTGCGCGGATTGCTCCTCGGCGGCATCATCCTGGGAGCGCTGGGTGTGCTCGACGACATCACCACGGCGCAGGCGGCGGCAGTGGACGAGCTGCGGAAGGCCAACCCGGCCCTCTCGGTGCAGGAGTTGTACCGGCGGGGTCTGTCGGTGGGAACGGAGCACATCACCTCGCTGGTCAACACGCTGTTTCTCGCCTACGCCGGTGCCTCGCTGCCGTTGTTCATCCTGTTCACGATTTACAACGAGACACCGGTGTGGGTGGCGCTGAACAGCGAGTTCGTGGCCGAGGAGATCGTCCGCACCCTGGTTGGCAGTGTGGCCCTGATCCTGGCCGTGCCCATCACAACAGTGGCCGCGGCGATCATTCTGTCGCGGCGAGGTCCTGCGAGTATCGACGGGATGGCGGAGGGACACCGTCACGGCGGCCCGTGAGGCGGCTTGACCGGCGGTCCCTGTGGATAGCTGCCGCAGGGGCCGCCGCCCTTGGTGTCGCCCTGCTGCTTGTCCTCGTTCTGGCGCAGCGCCGTGACGCCGACCACCTCGTCAATCCCATCGCTGCTACGCCCGAGTCGATCGCGGTCGGGGAATCCGTATATCGCGCCCACTGTCAGGTCTGCCATGGGGTCTCCGGGCGTGGGGACGGACCGGCCGCTGCCGCCCTGAACCCGCCCCCAGCCGACTTTCGCTTCCACATGGCCATGGGCCACACCGACGCGCAGCTGTTTCGTTGGATCAGCGACGGCATCCCCGGTCTGGGGATGCCTGCGTTCAGACGCACGCTCACGGTCGATGAACGCTGGCATGTGCTCAATTTCGTGCGGCGAACATTCACCCCGGTCGAGGAGTAGGATGCCCAGCTGCGAGGACCCTCTCAATCAATGGCAGAACACTACACGCCGTGGGCGAAGCCGAGGCCAGGCCTCACCTCGAGACCGGCGAGCGCCGTCTAGAAGCGGGTGAGTATGCCGATGCCGAGCGGTCGTTCCGGGAAGCGGTGGCGGCCGCTCCGGACTCCGTGGTCGCCCACAGCAAACTTGGGGTTGCGCTCGCGCAGCAAGGGCAGCTGGACGCTGCCATCAGCGAGTTCTCGAAGGCCCTCTCGATTCACCCCGGATATGCCCCCGCCTACAGCAATTTGGGCAACGCCTATCGTCAGAAGGGGATGCTGGACGAGGCGATGGCCGCCTACGAGCGCGCGGTCGCCATCGATCCCGACTACTGGGTCGCCCATCAGAATCTCGGCGCGCTCTACAAGCAAACGGGCCGCCTCAGCGAAGCGGTCGAGCACTTCAAGAAAGCCACACGGCTTTCCGCGAAAGCCACACGACGCTCCGGGCCCCGGACAGGCAAGTCCGTCGCCGGACCGCGCCGGGGAGGGTGTCTGAGCGCGCTCGTGGCCGCCCTTGCCCTGGTCCTCCTGCTCGGGTTCTGCTTCTAAGGTATAATGCACCTGGAATACCGCTGCGGCGCGAAACGTTGTGCGCGGAAGCGGGGAAATAGAGGATGGAGGTCGTACGGATGGGCAAGCCGGTACACGTGAACGATCAGGACTTTGAAACGCAGGTGATCCGCTCAGAGGTGCCCGTGCTGGTCGACTTCTGGGCGGAGTGGTGCGGCCCATGCCGCATGATTGCTCCGATCGTCGAGGATCTGGCCGGGGAGTACGAAGGCCGGATGAAGGTCGTCAAAGTCGACGTGGATGAGAACAACAACCTGGCACATCGCTACAGCATCATGAGCATCCCCACCTTGGGCATCTTCAAGGGTGGGCAGCTCGTGGAGCGGCTGGTGGGCTACATGCCCAAGCAGGAGCTCAAGAAGCGCATCGACCAGGTGGTCGGAACCAGAGGTCAGCTGACCGCCTGAAGCAGCAGCACGACGGAAATTTAACGGACAGTCCTGAATGAAATGCGGGGCCGGGGCTTCTGCTCGGCCCCGCTGTGTTTGCTGCGCGGTGCGGTCGTGTTGGTGTTACTAGTGCTCTCCCTGTCCGCCGAGCCAGCGTTCCGCGTCCATCGCCGCCTCACAGCCGTATCCGGCCGCGGTGACGGCCTGCCGGTAAGTGGGGTCGTGCACGTCCCCCGCGACAAAGACGCCCTCCACGCTCGTCATCGACCGGTGCCGGCGGGCGATGTACCCATTCGCATCCATCACCACCTGGCCTCGGAACAGCTCGGTGTTGGGCTTGTGGCCGATGGCCACGAAGACGCCGTCGGCCGGACGCTGCGTGATCCGGCCGGTATTGAGATCGTGCAGTCGTACGCCGCTTACCTTGCCGTCGCCGGTGATGTCCGCGAGGATGGTATTCCAGATGAACTCGATCTTGCTGTTCTCCATCGCGCGCTGCGCCATGATCTTGCTCGCGCGGAGCTGGTCGCGCCGGTGCACCACGGTGACGCCTTTGGCCAGCTTGGACAAGTACAGCGCTTCCTCCATCGCGGTGTCCCCGCCCCCTACGACGATGACGTCGCGGTTACGGAAGAAGAAGCCGTCGCAGGTCGCGCAGGTGCTCACGCCGCGCCCCATCAGCCGCTGCTCGCCGGGAAGACCCAGGAGTTTCGCCTTGGCGCCGGTGGCGATGATGAGCGCCTTCGCCTCGTACCGTTCTCCCGACTGAATGGTCACCTGAAACGGTCGCGAGGACAGGTCCACCTCGGTGGCGTCTTCGGCGACGAACTCGGCGCCCACGCGTTCGGCCTGGGCGCGCATCGCCGCCATGAGGTCGGGGCCCATCACCGCATCGGCAAACCCCGGGTAGTTCTCCACCTCGGTGGTGAGCATCAGCTGGCCGCCGGCCTCCGCGCCGGCGATGACCAGCGGCCGCAGTCCGGCCCGCGTCGCGTAGATGGCCGCCGAGAGCCCGGCAGGGCCGGAGCCGAGGACGATCACATTGCGCATCACTGCCAAAACCTCCATCCGCTGAACGCCTTGTGCGCTCATCAGTATTCCTTCCCGCCCCGCCCTGCCTGGGCCCTCGCTCCGCGGGCGGTCGGCGGGGCCCCGCGCGGCCCGGGCGCCCCACCCTACCCTATGACAATCTCATTGTCAAGGTTCTTGACAGTCTAAGTGTCAATGATTATCCTTGAACTTGGAGGTGGCCAAGTGAAGAACCGCCGGGACGACCGGCCGGTCTACATGATCAGCATCGCCGCGGACCTGACCGGTCTGCATCCGCGTACGCTGCGCATCTACGAAGACAAAGGGCTGCTCCAGCCCGCGCGGCGGAATAACACGCGGCTGTATTCCGATCGGGATCTGGATCGGGTGCGGCTGATCCGCCACTTCACGCAGGAGCTCGGCCTGAATCTGGCCGGGGTCCGGATTCTGCTCGAAGTGACCGAGCGGTTGGAATACCGCGGGACCCGAAATGCGAGTTCGTGGGTCTTTGAACGAACGACGAGGAGGAGGCGAGTGCGATGAGCATGATTCGGTGGAATCCATTTGATGAGCTCGCGTCCTTGCGCGAGTCGATGGACAAGTTGTTCGATGACTTTCTGACCACGCGCGGGCCGGGTCAGCGTGCCGAGACCGCGCCGATGGTCTGGCAGCCGGCCATAGAGGCGTACGAGACCGACTATGATGTGGTGATCCGCGCCGAGCTGCCCGGCATCAACCCGAACAACGTCGAGATCAGCGTCACCGGCGAGACCTTGACCATCAAGGGCTCCTCGCGCGCGGAGCAGGAAGAGAAACACCGCAACTACCACCGGCGAGAGTTGCGCTACGGCGCGTTCGCCCGATCACTCACGCTGCCGAGCGGCGTCCAGGGTGATCAGGCCAAAGCGTCCTTCCGCAACGGCATCCTGGAGATCCGGGTGCCCAAGAACGAGCGGGCGAAGCCGAAGAGCGTGAAGGTCGAAGTTTCCGAGTAGAGAGGAGCCCCTATCCATGGGCAAGGTTGTCGGCATCGATCTGGGCACGACTAACTCTGTGATCGCCGTCGTGATCGGCGGGGAGCCGCAGGTCATCCCCAACGCCGAGGGCAGCCGTCTCACGCCTTCGGTCGTCGGCTTCACGAAAACGGGTGAGCGCCTGGTCGGCCAGATGGCCAAGCGCCAGGCGATCCTCAACCCGGAAAACACCGTCTACTCCATCAAGCGCTTCGTCGGCCGCCGGGTCGCCGAAGTGGACACCGAGCGCAAGATGGTGAGTTACCGCGTGGAGGAGGGGCCGAACGGCATGGTGGTCGTCCGGATTCCCGCCGCCGGCAAGACCTTCACGCCAGAAGAAATCTCCGCCATGATCCTGCAGAAGCTCCGGACCGACGCCGAGGCATTTCTCGGCGACAAGGTCACCGAGGCCGTGATCACCGTGCCCGCGTACTTCAACGACGCGCAGCGCACGGCGACCAAGAACGCCGGCGAGATCGCGGGATTGAAGGTCCTGCGCATCATCAATGAGCCGACCGCCTCGGCCCTGGCCTACGGCCTCGACAAGAAGGGCGCCGAGACCGTCCTGGTCTTCGACCTGGGCGGCGGCACGTTCGACGTGACGGTGCTCGAGATCGGGGAAGGCGTCTTCGAGGTCAAGGCCACCAATGGCGACACGCACCTGGGCGGCGACGACTGGGACGAGCGCATCGTCAACTGGCTCGCCGATCAGTTCAAGCGCGAGAACGGCATTGATCTGCGTCAGGACCGCCAGGCCCTCCAGCGCCTTAGGGAGGCATCCGAGCGCGCAAAAGTCGAGCTGAGCACGGTCACGCAGACCACGATCAACCTGCCCTTCATCACCGCGGACGCCAGCGGCCCGAAGCACCTGGACTATGTCCTGACCCGGGCCAAGTTCGAGGAGATGACCGCGAATCTGGTCGAGCGCTGCATCGGACCCTTCAAGCAGGCGCTGGCCGACTCCAAGATGAGCGAGAAGGATCTCGACCAGGTCATCCTGGTCGGCGGCGCGACGCGCATGCCCATGATCCAGGAACTGGTGCGGCGCCTCACGGGCAAGGAGCCCAACAAGGAGGTCCACCCGGATGAGGTTGTGGCGGTGGGCGCGGCCATCCAGGCCGGAGTGCTCGCCGGGACCGTGCGCGAGGTCGTGCTGCTGGACGTGACGCCCCTGTCGCTCGGCGTAGAAACGCTGGGCGGCGTGATGACGCCGTTGATCTCCCGCAATACGACGATTCCCACGCGTAAGAGCGAAGTCTTCAGCACGGCTGCGGACGGTCAGACGCAGGTGGAGATCCACGTGCTGCAGGGCGAGCGGCAGATGGCGCGCGATAACCGCACGCTCGGCCGCTTTATCCTGGATGGCGTTCCGCCGGCTCCCCGGGGCGTGCCCAAGATCGAGGTCACATTTGACATTGACGCCAACGGCATCCTCGATGCGAAGGCGCGCGACACCGCGACCGGCCGTGAACAGTCGATCAAGATCACCGGGACATCGACGCTGTCAAAGGACGAAGTGGACAAGATGGTCAAGGAGGCCGAGCGCTTCGCCGAGGAGGACCGCCAGAAGCGCGAGGAAGCCGACACCCGAAACCGCGGAGACACCCTGGTGTACCAGGTCGAGCGGATGCTCAAGGACGCGGGCGACAAGATCAGCGCCGACGAGAAAGCCAGGGTCGAGGACAAGCTGAAGGCGTTGAAGGACGCGCTGGGCGGCGGGGACCTCCAGAAGATCTCGGCGGCCACCAGCGAGCTGGAGCAGGCCAGCAACAAACTGACGGAGGCGATGTACGCGAAGGCGGCCGCGGGCGCCCCCGGTACCGGCCAGCCGCCCGGCGGTGAGACCAGGCCCGGAGAAGACGTCATCGACGCCGACTTCAAACCCAAAGATGAGAAATAGTCTTGCCATGACCCGAGGTGCGTGATGGATGAGCGCAGTGACCTTCCGGGGGAGGAAGGGCGCGCTGAGGCTGTCGCCCCGAAGCAGACGTCCGCGGAGTTGACCGACTCCGTCGACGAGCTGCGCGCGCTCGCCACCCACTACAAGCAGGAAGCGGAGCGCAACTGGCAGCAGTTCCTGCACGCGGCGGCGGATCTGGAGAACTACAAGAAGCAGGCGGTGCGCCAGCGTGACGAAGCCGTCCAGCGCGTCCGCCACTCACTGCTGGCCGTTGTTCTCGACGTGGTCGACAATCTGGAGCGCGCGCTCGAGCATCGCACAAGCGGCGACCAGGGCGCCGTCCTGGAAGGCATCCGCATGACCCACCGTCGCGTCATGGACCTTTTGCACAGTATGGGCGTGGTACCCATGAAGGCGACAGGCAAGCCGTTTGATCCGCGCCACCATGAAGCCGTCGACGTCGTCTCCCACGCCGACCTCGGCGTGGATCCGAACACCGTCGTTGCGGAGATCCAGCGCGGCTACGTCCTCAACGGGGAGGTGCTCCGCCCCGCCAGGGTGAGGGTGGCCAAGTAGATGGAGTTCAAGGATTACTACAAGACCCTGGGTGTCGAACGCGGGGCCGAGCAGAAGGCCGTCAGCACCGCATTCAGGAAGCTTGCGCGCAAGTATCATCCCGATATCAACAAGGCCAAGGGCGCCGAGGACAACTTCAAGGAAATCAACGAAGCCTATCAGGTGCTCGGCGATCCCGAGAAGCGCGCGAAGTACGACCAGATGTACGAAGCCTACCAGCACGGCGGCGTGAACTGGCAGGACGCGTTCGGCAGTGGGGGCGCCTGGCGTACGCAGTCACCGGGTGGGTGGACCGTGACCATGGAAGGCAACCCGGCCGATTTGGAAGACCTGCTCGGAGGCCTCGGCGGCTTCAGCGATTTCTTCAGGCAATTCTTCGGCGCAGATGTGATCGGTTCACCGCGTCCTCGCGGCCGGGCCCGCGGGCGTGCACGGACGGCCGTCGAGGACCCGTTCGGCGGAGCAGCGGCGCCAGCGCAGGCGGAGGCAGCCGCGCCGCTCGATGTCACGCTGGAAGAGGCACATCAAGGCGCTCAGAAGCCGGTGGCCCTCCAGGTCAACGGCACGACACGCCGGCTCGACGTGACCATTCCCAAAGGTGTGCGCAGCGGCCAGCGCATCCGGCTGCCGGGCGCGCTCGACGGCGGCGATCTTTATCTGACCATCCAGATTGCTCCGCATCCCCGCTTCGAGCGCCGGGAGGACGACCTTGTGGTCGAGGTGCCGGTATCGCTTACCGAGGCGCTGCTCGGCGGGAAGATCGAAGTGCCCACGCTCGAGGGGACCGTGGAGATGACCATCCCTCCAGAGACACAAAACGGGCAGCTGTTCCGGTTGCGCGGCCAGGGCATGTCCCGGCGTGACGGAACGCGTGGCGACCTGATCGTCCGCGTGCACGTCGTCCTGCCTAAGCAACTCACCAAGCGCGAGCGGGAACTGGTCGAGGAACTGGGCAAGCTGCGCAAAGAGAATCCGAGGACCTAGCGATGGCCATCCGATTCGATAAGTTCACCGAGAAGGCCCAGGAAGCGATCATCCGGGCGCAGGAGTTCGTGCAGTCAGCAGGCCACGCCCAGATGGACACCGAGCATCTACTGCTGGCGCTGATCGAGCAGAAGGAGGGCGTCGTGCCGCGAATTCTCGAGCGGCTGGGCGCCAACGTCGCCGCCCTGCGCGGCCGTACGCGGGCAGAGGTGGACCGGCTGCCCCGCGTCCAGGGAGCGCCCCGGACGGACGGGATGCACATCAGCCCGCGGTTGCGCAAGGCAATTGAAGTTTCGCAGGAAGAAGCGCAACGGCTTCGCGATGAGTTCGTCAGCACGGAACATCTGCTGCTCGGGGTGCTCGATGCCGGCGGAGCGGCGGCTCAGATCCTGGGTGAGGCGGGCGCGACCCGAGATGCCGTATATGGGGCGATGCAGGAGGTCCGCGGCAGCGAGCGCGTGACCGATGCGAATCCCGAGAGCAAATATGAGGCCCTCGAGCGCTACGGCCGCGACCTCACCAAGCTGGCGGCTCAGGGCAAGGTCGACCCGGTGATCGGTCGCGACGAGGAGATCCGGCGTGTGATCCAGGTGCTCAGCCGGCGCACCAAGAACAACCCCGTCCTAATCGGCGACCCCGGCGTCGGCAAGACCGCGATCGTGGAGGGGCTGGCCCAGCGGATCGTGCGCGGCGATGTGCCCGAAGGGTTGAAGAACAAGCGCATCGTGCAGCTGGACATGGGCGCGCTCGTGGCGGGTGCCAAGTTCCGTGGGGAATTCGAGGAGCGCCTGAAGGCCGTGCTCAAGGCCGTGACCGAATCCGCTGGGGAAATCATCCTGTTCATCGACGAGCTGCACACCGTGGTCGGCGCCGGGGCGGCCGAGGGCGCGATCGATGCGGCGAACATGCTGAAGCCGATGCTGTCACGCGGCGAGCTGCGCACGATCGGGGCGACCACGCTGAACGAGTACCGGAAGCACATCGAGAAGGATCCCGCTCTCGAGCGGCGCTTCCAACCGGTATTCGTGGAGGAGCCGAGCGTCGAGGATACGATCTCGATCCTGCGCGGGCTCAAGGAGCGCTACGAAGTCCATCACGGGGTCCGCATCACCGACTCCGCGGTGATCGCAGCGGCGACGCTGTCGGACCGGTACATCAGCGACCGCTTCCTGCCCGATAAGGCGATCGACCTCATCGACGAGGCGGCCAGCCGCCTGCGTATGGCGATCGACAGCAAGCCGGAGGCGCTGGATGAGGTAGACCGGCGGATCATGCAGCTGGAGATCGAGCGCGAGGCGCTGCGTCGGGAGCAAGATCCTGGGAGTAAGGAACGGCTGCAACGGATAGAACAGGACTTGCAGGCGCTCAAAAAACAGAGTGAGCGCCTGCGACATCAGTGGGAGAAAGAGAAGCGCGCCATCGGCGCGATCCGCGAGACGAAGCAGCGCATCGAAGAAGTGCGACGCCAGATCGAGGAGGCGGAACGGAAGGCCGATCTGGAGACGGCGGCCCGCCTGCGCTACGGGACGCTGCGGGAACTCGAGCAGAAGCTGGCCGACCAGGAGCGGGCTATCGGCGAAGCCCACCGGGAAGGGCAGCTCCTCAAGGAAGAAGTGGACGCGGATGACATCGCCGAAGTCGTCAGTAAGTGGACGGGAATTCCTGTGAGCAAATTGCTGGAAGGGGAGATGCAGAAGCTGCTGCACCTGGAAGACCGGCTGCACGAGCGGGTGGTCGGGCAGGAGGAGGCGGTGCGCGCGGTGAGCGACGCCATTCGTCGCGCCCGCGCCGGGCTGAAGGATCCCAAGCGCCCGATCGGCTCGTTCCTGTTCCTGGGGCCGACGGGGGTCGGCAAGACCGAACTGGCGCGCACGCTGGCCGCGATCCTGTTCGAAAACGAGGATGCGATGGTGCGCATCGACATGTCGGAGTACCAGGAGAAGCACACCGTCAGCCGCCTGATCGGCGCGCCCCCGGGCTACGTGGGATTCGAGGAAGGTGGCCAGCTCACGGAGGCGGTCCGCCGGAGGCCGTATCGCGTCGTCCTCTTTGACGAGATCGAGAAAGCCCACACCGACGTCTTCAACGTCCTGCTGCAGATCATGGACGACGGTCGTCTCACCGACGGCCAGGGGCGTACGGTGGACTTCAAGAACACCGTCATCATCATGACGAGCAACCTGGGCAGCCAGTACCTGCAGCGCTTCGAGCCCGACAACCAGGCGCAGTTCGAGATGGCGAGGGTCCAGGTGCTGGATGAGGTGCGCCGTCACTTCCGGCCGGAGTTTCTCAACCGCATCGACGAGATCGTGGTCTTCAAGCCATTGTCGCGCGCGCAGATTCGGGAGATCGTGGACCTGCAGCTGCGTATCCTGCGCGATCGGCTGGCCGGCCAGAAGATCGACGTGGACCTCACCGAGGCGGCCCGGGATTACCTGGCGCGGGAGGGCTACAGTCCCGATTTCGGCGCGCGTCCGCTCCGGCGCCTGATTCAGCGCGAGCTTGAGAACCGCCTCGCCAGGATGCTTCTGGCCGGCGAGCTGCGCAGCGGACAGGCCGTCGCCGTGGACTTCCGGAACGGTGAGCTCACCTTCACCGTCCGCGAAGGCGTCCCCGCGGCGGCCTCTTAGTACGCAGCCTCCATATTAAGAGGAGGAGTCGATTCTCCGGGTCATCGTCTTTGTCAGCGGGGCGGTCCTGCTTGCTCTGGAGATCGTAGCCAGCCGCGTCGTTGCGCCCCATCTCGGAAACTCCATCTACGTGTGGGGCGCCTTGATCGGTGTGTTCCTCGGGGCACTGGCCGTCGGCTATTTCGTCGGCGGCAGCCTTGCCGACCGGCACCCTTCCGGGGCGCTGTTCGCCGGGCTCGTCTTCATCTCGGGATTGCTGGTCTTTCCGATCCCGCTCCTCGCGCCTCCAGTGCTCGAGGCGATCACGCTGAATGGGTTTGGCCCTCGGGCAGGCCCGCTGGCCGCATCCACCGTCCTGTTCTTCCTTCCAGCGACGGTGATGGGGATGATCTCGCCGTTCGCCGTGAGGCTTCAGGCGAAGACCGTGGCCACCATCGGCAGCGTTGCGGGGGCCTTATACGCGCTGTCGACGGTGGGCAGCATCGCCGGCACGCTGCTCGCGGCGTTCGTACTCCTGGCGTGGATGGGCGTGCGCACGATTGTACACATGCTCGGCGCCGTGTTGATGGCCCTGGCGGTCGTGGCCTGGCTGTCGTCCCGGCGGGTCGCATTGGCGGGTGTGGCCGGCGCGCTTGCGGCCGCACTGGTCGTAGGTCTGCCACTCTCGGTCGTGGGCGACGCACGCGAGGGGCTCCGCTTCGAGCGGGACACAGTCTACCACAAGATCTCCGTCAGCGATGAGGGCGGCGTGCGGTACCTGCGGCTTGATGCGTACTGGCAGAGCGGTCTCGATCTCGCCGATCCGCGGCGCACGGTCTTCGCGTATTCTGACTACCTGCATCTGCCGCTGATCTTCCGGCCCGATGCGCGCCGGGTCCTGTTCGTGGGTCTGGGCGGCGGGACGGCGCCGCGGCGCTATCACGAAGACTACCCACAGATGCAAGTCGACGTCGTCGAGCTCGACCCGGCCGTGGTCCAGGTCGCCCGTCAGTATTTCGGCGTGCCGCAGGACGACAGGCTGAGGCTCTTCGCACAGGACGGCCGCCTGTTCGTCGCCCGTGCGCGAGGGCGCTATGACATCGTCGTGCTCGACGCGTTCCTGATCGACACCATCCCGTTTCACCTCGCGACGCGCGAGTTCTTCGAGACGATCCGCGACCACCTCACCCCCGGCGGGGTGCTGGCCAGCAACATCATCGGTGCCCTCGACGGCCCGCGCAGCGGATTTTTCCGGGCGGTGTACAGGACATTCCGGGAGGTGTTTCCCGCAGTGTACGTGTTCCCCACCGATTGGGGACGGTTCAATAGCGAGGAAGCGCTGCGAAACATCATTGTGGTCGCCGCGCCTCAACGCGTGCCCCTCTCGCCGGCGTCGATCCAGGCCGCCGCACGCGCGGCGCGGAAGATGCCCGGCGTGACGATCGAGCGGTTCGAGGAGGCAGCCGGTGACCTCTACACCGAACCGATCCGCACGGACGACGTTCCTGTGCTCACCGATGACTTCGCCCCCGTAGAGCTCCTGGTGCAGCCCCGCTAGTACGTCCCGGGACAGCAGGAGCCACCGGCATCGATCCCTAAACCCTAGTCCCTATCCACCCCGCCATACACAATGGAGTTGCCCCGTGCCCGTGATCAAGCTCTACATCGGAGACGTGGTGCAAACTCGCAAGACGCACCCGTGTGGGAGTGACCAGTGGAAAGTCGAACGGCTGGGCGCGGACGTCGGCATCCGGTGCCAGGGATGTGGGCGGTACGTGTTGATGGAGCGGGTGAAATTCGAACGGCGCATCAAGAAGTTTGTGACGCGCCCGCCCGAGACAGAGGGCCGGGAGTAGCGTTTCCTTTCTCAGGGCAAGGGAAGCGATGATGTTCTACGCCTGGGGCGTTGCGATAGCGGGGTGGGGGACTCTGCTGGCGCTGCTGGTGGGGACGCCTCCGCCGTCGCCGTCGCTCGTCATCATCTTCACACTCCTCGCCGTCGTCACTGAATGGCTGATGGTGCCGCTCCCCCGCGGGGGGTTCCAATCGGCCGGCCTGGCTGTGGCGTCAGCGGCGCTGCTCATCATGGGCCCGGTGTATATGGCCCTGGTGATGGCGATCGGCGTCGTGGTGGGCAACGGCCTGCTGCACCGCCGCCCGTACCTGAATACCGTCTTCAACAGCGGTCAGTACATCGCGGCGTCGCTCCTGGCGGGCGCGGCGTTCATCGCCATCGACCGCAGCGCGGCCCTGACGCCTCTGGGATCGCCGGTCTTCACGGGCCGGGTCGATGTGACCTTCTGGGCGGCATTCCTCGCCGCGGTGCTCGTCTACATCGTCACGAGCAGCTTCCTGGTCAGCATCATGGTCGCCCGGCGCGGGGCGACCCACTTCCTCACCGTCTTCCGCGCCAACATCGCCTGGGAGATCGTGAACAACCTGGCCTTCGCCACGCTGGGCCTGGTCCTGGCGTTGATTTTTCTGGGGTCGCTGCCCGCGGGCGCTGTGATCCTCACGGTGCCGCTGCTCCTGGTCGGCTACATCCTCATGTTGAACACGACACGGGAGCAGGCGCACCGAGAGCTGGAGATCATCGAACGCATCGGCCGGGCGGCGATGACGCTTGACCTGGAACGGCTCTTCGTATCACTGTACGACGAAGTCGGCAAGGTCATGCCGGCCGAGGCCTTCTACATCGCGGTCTACGATGCAGAGTCGGATCAACTGACGTTCGAGTTCCTCATCGATTCGGGCGTGCGCTTCCCCCGGCAGATCTACGACCAGGGGCAGGCCATCCGCCAGATTCTCGAGCAACGCCGGCCTGTGTTGGTCAACCGCAGCCGCGTGGACATGGCCACCCCGGATGCCTTTGAGCGCGTGGGCCACACCGAAAAGCGCAGCGCGTCGTTGATGTTCGCGCCGATCGTCAAGGGCGACCAGCCGATCGGTCTGATCTCTGCGCAGAGCTACACGTTCATGGCGTATACGACCAACGACCTCCGCCTGCTGGAGGCGATCGCCGGGCAGGTGGCCAGCGCCATCGAGAACGCACGGCTCTTCGAGGGCAGCCGGCAAAATGTCGAGCGGCTGACGACGCTGCAGCGGTTGTCCACAGCCATCGCTGGGACCCTGGAGATGGAGACCCTGCTGCCCGCCATCGTGGAGGGCGCGCAGCAGGCCCTGGGGGTGGATCGCTGCGCCATCTATGTCTCGGACGGCCAGGGCGGGCTCGCCGATGTCTACGCGCACGGGTTTCCGCCCGAGTTCACCTCGATGATGCGGCGCGCGCTGCGGGGGCCAATCGGTCCGCTGCCGCTGGACTTCAGCAAGCCCCAGATCATCGAGGACGTGGCGAACCATCCGGTGCTTCGCGCGATACGGGAGACGCTGTACCGCGGCGAGGCGGCCCCGCTCGCGCAGATGCTGGAGAGCGCCCGCAGCGTGGTGATGCTGCCGTTGATGTACCGCGGGGAGCAGATCGGCGCGCTCGGCCTCTATCATGAGAAAGTGCGCCACTACAACGCGGACGACGTGCTCCTCGCTCAGGCCATCGCCAGCCAGGCGGCGATCGCGGTGAAGAACGCCACGCTCTTCGCCCAGGCGCAGCGCCGGGCGGCGGAGGTTGATCTGCTCAACCGCTTGATGGGCACGGTCACCGGCACCCTCAACCTGGAGGAGCTGTTCCACCGTATCGTGGAGGAAGTGGCGAGCACCTTCGGCTACTCGCACGTCAGCGTCTACCGGCGCGATGGCGACTACCTCCTGATGCAGGCGCAGGTCGGTTACTCGCACGTGCACGAGCGCATCCACATCACGAAGGGGATCGTCGGGCGCGTCGCCCGCACCGGCAAGCCGGTGCTGATCACCGACGTGAGCCGGGATCGCGACTACATCTCGGCGGACCCGGCCGTCCAGTCCGAAGCCTCGGTGCCGATCCTCAGCGACGAGCAGGTCATCGGTGTCCTGAACATCGAAGCCCTGGCCGACCGCGCGCTGACCCCCAGCGATCTCGTGCTGCTGCAGACGCTGGGCCGGCAGCTCTCCATCGCGCTGCGCAACGCCACGCTGTACGAGGAGGCCAAGCGGGCCCGTGACGAGCTGAGCGTGCTCTACGAGGCGGCGAAGGCGATCAGCAGCTCGCTGGAAATCGATTCGGTGCTCGACAACCTGGTCGAGGTCCCCTGCCGCGCCTTTGGGTATGAGTTCGGCGCGATTCTCCTCACCGATGATCGCAGCGGCGACCTGATTATCGAAACGACCCACGGATACCCGCCCGGCACTCGCGGGTACCGGATTCCGTCCGGCAAAGGGATCACCGGCTGGGTCCAGCGCACCGGCAAAGCCGAGGTGGTCGCCGATGTGCGCCAGGACTCGCGCTACATCGGCGTCAACGAGCAGGTCGTCTCCGAGATCGCGGTGCCGCTCATCATCGAGGGTCACGTGATCGGCGTCTTCAACGTCGAGAGCCCGCGTAAGGCTGCGTTCGGGGATCGGGATATGGGTATCCTCACGACGCTGGCCGGCTACGCCACGATTGCCATCCAGAACGCCCGACTGTACGAGCAGACCAAGCACCTGGCGATCACGGACGGGCTCACCGAGCTCTACAATCACCGCTATCTCCACGAGGCCATGGAGCGCACCCTCGAACGGTGTACCCGCGACGGCCAGCCGCTCGCGTTGATCATGCTCGAGATCGACAACTTCAAGCGGTACAACGACACCTACGGCCACCAGCGCGGCGACGAGGTCCTGCGCATCGTGGCGGACCTGCTGCGCAAGGGGAGCCGCACCAGCGACCTGGTGGCCCGCTACGGCGGCGACGAGTTCATGATCGTTCTGCCCAATACCCCGAAGGAGACGGCGAACGACGTGGCCGAGCGTCTCCGCCGGGCCGTAGAAGCGTATCCGTTCATGCTCGGCGAGAACATCAACACAAACGTTACGCTTAGCGTCGGTGTCACCGCCAGCCCTGAGGACGGCGAGACCGTGGACGCGCTCGTGGACGCCGTCGACCACGCGCAGTACACGGCCAAGCGTTCGGGGGGCAACAAAGTCCAGGTGGCGCACCTCCTGCACTAGGGCGGTCATCGCCCCTCCGCGAAGCCAGGTAGCGTGGCTCTCTCCATCGGGATCGTCGGCCTCCCCAACGCCGGGAAGTCCACCGTCTTCAATGCTCTGACCCGCGCTTCTGTCGCCGTCGCCTCGTACCCGTTCACGACAATCGAGCCTCATCACGGCGTCGTGCCGGTTCCGGACCGGAGGATTGAGGAGATTGCGGCCGTGACTCATCCCGAGCGCACCGTGCCGGCGACTGTGGACTTCGTGGACATCGCGGGGCTGGTGCGCGGCGCATCCCGCGGCGAAGGACTGGGCAATCAGTTCCTGGCGCACATCCGTGAGGTGGATGCCGTCGCACACGTAGTGCGCTGCTTCCCCGATCCTGATGTCCCGCACGTGGAGGGGGCGGTCGATCCGGTCCGCGACATCGAGGTGGTGGAGACCGAGCTGGCGCTGGCCGATCTGGCGACGCTGGAACGGGAGATCGAGCGCCTGCAGAGTCGCATGCGGGCACACGAGGCCCATGCGCTCGAAAATCTGGAGCGCGCCGTGGCAGTCGCCGAGCAGCTCAAAGGCGGCATGCAAATCCGTCGTCTCCCCCCCGATCCGGAGAGGGACGCGCTGCTCAGGCCGTTCCGGCTGCTCACGGCGAAGCCTGTGGTCTATGTCGCCAACGTTGCGGAGTCAGATCTCCCAGACGGTGGACCCGGGGCGGGCCGGGTGCGAGGCTACGCGTCCCAGGTGTCTGCGGCGGCGGTGGTGCTCGCGGCGAAGCTCGAGGCCGAGGCGGCGGCGCTTCCTGCGCAGGAATCTGTAGAGTTCTTGGGCGCGTATGGGCTGCAGGAACCCGCGCTGTGGAAACTCATCCAGGCGGCGTACCGGCTGCTGGACCTGGTGACGTTCTTCAGCACCGTCTCAAAGGAAGTCCGCGGATGGTCGGTGCCCCGTGGCACGAAAGCATCCGAGGCGGCGGGCAAGGTCCACACCGACATGGAGCGCGGGTTCATTCGCGCGGAAGTGATCAACTGGGAGACGCTGGTGAAGGCGGGATCGCTGCGGGCCGCCCACGATCGCGGCCAGGTCCGCCTCGAAGGGAGGGACTACGTCGTCCAGGATGGCGACGTCATTCTCTTCAGATTCGCGGTGTAGGGCGCCCTTGTACGGCCGCAAAGGCGGGTGCTATAATTGTCCGGACCCGTGGGGGCATCCCGCGGGATTTCTTTCGGTCTGAGCTTTTTGGGGGTTGCGGTGAAGAGTTACGACCTCGTCTATATCGTCCGGCCCGACCTGGATGCGGACGCCCTGAAAGCCGTCACCGAGCGCATGAGCCAGCGCATCATCGACCAGGGTGGGACCATCGAGGCCGTGGAAGTCTGGGGCAAGAAGCGCATGACGTTCACGGTGAAGAAATACCGTGAAGGTATCTTCGTGCATACCCGCTTTGCCCTGCCGCCGAACAAAGTAGAGGAGATCCGCCGTGCCGCAGCGCTCACTGAGGACGTGCTGCGCGCGACGATCACCAACGCGGTCGGGAAGCTTCCCGAGGCGAAGCCGGCGGAACCGTCCTCGGCGACTGCCGTGACAGCCCCTGCACCGGCGGCGACTCCGGCAGCCCCGCTGGCTCCGGTAGTCCCGTCGACCCCCGAACCCCAGAGCGGCCCCGCGGAGGTCTAAGGCTGTGCTGAATCGCATCATCCTGATTGGCCGGCTGACCCGGGATCCCGAGTTGCGCTACGTGCCGAGCGGCCAACCGGTCGCCGGTTTCACGCTTGCGGTGGACCGGCCGTTCGTCAACCAGCAGGGCGAGCGCGCGACGGACTTCATCGATGTCGTCGCCTGGCGTCGCCTGGCCGAGCAGGTGACGCAGCATCTCAGCAAGGGGCGGCTCGTCGCAGTAGAGGGCCGGCTGCAGATCCGGTCATACGAGACGCAGGACGGCCAGAAGCGGAAGGTCGCTGAAGTGGTGGCAGACGCCGTGCGCTTCCTGGACCGTAAGGCCGGCGCGGCAACGGCCGCCGTCACACCGGGAGCTCCGGCGCCCGAGATGGAAGCCGAGGCGGGAGACGGCGACGGCGACGACGTCCCGTTCTAAGACGATGAAGACCAGAGGGGTAGAGAGGTAAGTATGCCAGACACGAGAGACCGCAGGCAGGGCAAGAAAGAGTGGCGCGGCCGGCGGCCCAAGCGCCGAAATTGCCAGTTTTGCAGTGAGAAGGCAACCTTCGTCGACTACAAGGACATCAACCGGCTGCGCCGGTTTGTGACAGAGCGCGGCAAGATTCTGCCGCGCCGCGTCTCGGGCAACTGCGCGCGCCATCAACGCGTGCTGGCCGTCGCGGTCAAACGCGCCCGCGAACTCGCGCTGCTGCCATACACCGCCGAATAACCCGCGCGCGGAGGCGCGTCTATGTCCACTCGCTCCCTCTCGGTGCGCGGCCTGACTGAAGGCGCCATCCTCGCCGCCCTGGTTGCCTTGTTCGCCCTCGCCGCGCGCTATTTTCCGCTCATCGGCATTGTCTCGACGTTCGTCACACCGCTGCCCCTGACCATCCTCGTTGTGCGGCAGGGCATGCGGGCGGGCGTGCTGGCCGCGCTCGTGGCGTCGGTGATCGCGGGCATGATCGGAGGTCCGCTGACCGGTCTCGCCATTGCCCTGACCTTCGCGCCTCTCGGGATCGCGTTCGGCGGCGTGCTCCGGCAGCAGCGGCCCGCCTCCACCGTGTTGCTGGTCGGATCCGTAGTGTCCACTGTTTCGATCCTTGTCAACGTTGCCATCACCCTGACCATCTCCGGCATCAATCCGTACGCGATGCTGATCCAGGGAATGGTCCAGAGCCAGGAAGAAGCGCTGCGCTTTTATGCACGCTTGGGTCTCGACGAAGCCCGGATGGAGCAAGTCGCCGGTCCGATGCGTCAGATCTTTCAGATCATGCCGCGACTCATCCCGTTGCTGGTCGTCGTTGGCGGGATCACCACCGCCTATGTGAACTTTGAGGTCACGCGTTTCGTGCTGCGTCGATTCCGTCATCCCGTTCCGGCGCTGCCGCCGCTGTCATCGTGGCGGATTCCGGGGCTGGTGATGTGGGCACTCCCGCTGGGGATTGGGCTGATCTGGCTGGCGCATGCGGCTCCCGTTCCGTTCGTTCTGCCCGGAGCGACGATGCGCATGCTCCCGCCGGATGACGTGAGCGCAGCCTTCTACGCGGCCTCAAGTCGCTATCCCGCGATGGAGACGGCAGGACTCAACCTCTCCATCTTCACGCAGATCATTTTCTCAATGATGGGACTGGTGGCGGCCTGGGTCCTGCTGGAACGCTACGGGGCGCCGCGCTGGCTGCGTTGGCTGGCGGTCACGTTTGCCTTCACCTCCCCTCCGCTCAGTATCGCCGTCTTCCTCCTGGGTTTGGCCGACGCGGCCTTTGACCTGAGGACCCGATGGCGGGCGGCCAAGACCGCGGAGGTGTCCGCATGAAAGTCATCCTGCTGAAGGACGTACCGGCGCTTGGGCAGGCGGGTATGGTAAAGGAAGTAAAGGACGGGTACGCCCGCAACTACCTGCTTCCACGGGGCTTGGCGGCGGAGGCGACCGAAAGTGGCTTGCGGTTGCTTGCGGGGCAGCAGCGGGCGCAGGCGGAGCGCACGCAGCGCGATCGGACTGAAGCGGAGAAGGTTGCCGCAGCGCTCGAGACCGCGGTCATCGAGATTCCAGGGCGGGGCGGCGAGGGCGGGCGGCTGTTTGGATCCATCACCGCGCAGGACGTCGCGGAAGCGCTGACGCGGGCCGGCTTCAGCGTCACAAAGAAACAGGTGGAGCTGAACGAACCGATCAAGACGGCAGGATTCTATAAAGTGCCGGTGCGCATCGGATCCGGCATCATCGCCCAGGTAGATGTGAACGTGGTGGCCGCCAAATAGCATGCGCCAGGTCAAAACGGTCAGACAGATCAACCCCACCGGACGCCTCACCGAGCGCGAGACATTGCGGCGCAAGGCCGAGGCGCTCTTCGGCGTATTGACGAGCCTTTACGGGCAGGAGCGCCTGGGCAAGCGCGTGGAACGCGCCGGCGCGCGCGCGATGATGAGCAGCCCGCAACTGGGCCGCCGGGTCCTGGCGCTGCAGCGGCTGGTCTTCGATGACGCAAACATGAGCACCGTCCCCCGCGAGGCGGAGATCCCCGCTGTGCTGGAGGACCTGCAGGAGCGCATCGCCGACCTCATGGCCCGCAAGTCCATCGAGGACGAGATCGAGCGCCGCGTGCAGGACCGCATGAAGGAGCGCCAGGACGAGTACCTGCGTGCTATCCGCATGCAGGTGATGCAGGATTCCCTCGGTCCGGAGACCGAGTCGACGCGGCGCAAGCTCGAGGAGCTGCACCAACTGGAACAGGTCCGTCTGGCGCGCACCGCGCTGGAAGCGCTGCGACCGCGCAAGCTCGCGCAGGTGGTGGGACAGACACGGGCCATCCGCTCGCTCCTGGCCAAGCTGGCTGTGCCCATCCCACAGCACGTGATCCTCTACGGCCCGCCGGGTGTCGGCAAGACCACAGTCGCACGGCTGGCACTGGAAGAAGCCAAGCGACTGCGACAGAGCCCGTTCCGGCAAGAGGCGCCGTTCATCGAGGTGGACGCCTCGACTTTGCGCTGGGACTCTCGCGAGGCCACGAATCCGCTGCTGGGGTCCGTGCATGATCCCATTTACCAGGGATCGCGCCGCGAGTTCGCCGAGCAGGGAATCCCCGAGCCGAAGCTCGGGCTCGTCACCCGCGCGCACGGCGGCGTGCTGTTCATCGACGAGATCGGCGAGTTCGACGCGGTGCTGCAGTCGAAACTGCTGAAGGTCCTGGAAGACAAACGGGTCCACTTCGAATCGAGCTATTACGACGCGGCCAACCCACAGGTGCCCGGTTACGTGAGGCGTCTCTTTGAACAGGGCGCGCCGGCAGACTTCATCCTCATCGGGGCGACGACCAAGGAGCCCGAGGAGATCAGCCCGACCCTGCGCTCGCGCTGCGCGGAGGTCTTCTTCGATCCACTCTCGCAGGAGGACGTCGAGAAGATCGTACGCCAGGCGGCCAAGCGGGTGGGCGTGGAGCTGGAAGGTGGGGTACCGCTGACGATCAGCGAGTACACGGTGGAGGGCCGCAAAGCCGTCAACCTGCTGGCCGACGCCTACGGCGTGGCGCTCTACCGCCGGCGCGGCCGCGGTCACCCACGCATCACCCGGCACGATCTGCTCGAGGTCATCCGGAGCGGCCGGCTCGCCTCGACGACGCCGACCAAGGCGTCGGACGTTCCCGAAATTGGGAAGGTGTTCGCGCTCGGCGTCACGCAATACGTCGGATCGCTGATCGAGATCGAAGCGACGGCATTTGCGGTGGGAAAGCGCCAGCGCGGCAACATCCGCTTCAACGAGACCGCCGGCACGATGGCCAAGGATTCAGTCTTCAACGCCGCCTCGGTGATCAGGAAGGTGGCCGGCATCGACGTCAGCAACTACGACGTTCACGTGAACGTGATCGGTGGCGGTCTGATTGATGGTCCCAGCGCCGGGCTCGCCGTCGTGCTGGCTATGCTGAGCGCGATTCAGAAAAAGCCCGTGCGCCAGGACGTCGCGGTGACGGGCGAGGTCTCCATCCAGGGGAAGGTCAAGCAGGTCGGCGGGATTCCCGAGAAGATCTACGGCGCGCGCCAGGCCGGGATGCGAAAGGTTGTCATCCCCGACGAGAACCGCAACGAGGTACCTTCTGACGTTCGAGGGATCGACGTGGTGACCGCGGGCAGCATCGAGGATGTGCTCTCCCACGTGTTCGCTTCGAAACGCGGCTCCAACGGGCGAAAATAGCCCACACACCCCCGTTCGAAGGCAGTTTCCTCCCCAGGTTATCCACAGTAAATCTCCTGTGAATCCACGAAAAGCCCCCGTCTGTCCACAGAAAATCTGTGCGTTGTCCCCACTAAGAACATGATGTGCACACGTGCCCCACAAGGTGACTCACAGGAGGCCCTATAACCTCATCACGTACGACGTTCCTGCCGCTCACCTACCTGGGCTATGGCGCGAACTTGACAATGCGAACGTACGTTCGTATAATCACTTCCACCTCGGAGTGGAGGCATTCGGCGTGTCCCTGAGCACTTCGATCGACCGCGTTCCGCCGCAGAATCTCGACGCCGAGCAGGGAGTCCTAGGGTCGATGCTGCTTGACCGCGACGCGATTGCGCGCGTGGTCGAGCTGATCCGCGCCGAGGATTTCTACCGGGACGCCCACCGGCGGATCTACGAGTCGGTGACCGACCTCTTTGAGCGCGGAGAGCCGGTCGACCTTATCACCGTGACTGACCGGCTGCGCGACAAGGGGCAACTGGACGACGTCGGCGGCGCCTCCTACGTCACGTCGCTGCTGAACTCCGTGCCGACCGCAGCCAACGTCGAGTACTACTCTCGCATCGTCTTGCAGAAGTCGATGCTGCGGCAACTGATCAGCGCCGGCACCCAGATCGCGCAGATGGGTTTCGAGGCTGCGCAAGACGTCGAGCTGCTCGTGGACCAGGCCGAGAAGCTGGTCTTCAGCATCGCCAGCCGGCGCATGCTTCAGGAGTTCCTGCCCATCCGCGAGATCCTGAAGGAAAGCTTCGAGCGGATCGATCGCCGGTATCAGGACAAGGGCACGGTGACCGGGGTGCCGATGGGCTTCAGCGACCTCGACCAGATGACGAGCGGACTGCAGCCGGCGGATCTCGTCATCGTGGCCGCGCGCCCCGCGATGGGCAAGTGCTTGAAATACGACGCCGAGATTGTGGACGCCCGGACCGGCGAAGTCTGCACGATCCAGGAGATCGTCAGCCGTACTCACACCACACTGTGGACGTTAGACGGGCAGGCGCACCTGCGCACGGCCGAGCCCACGCGGTTCGTTGACGACGGCATCAAAGCCGTCTACCGCGTTCGCACCGCTTCAGGCCGCGAAGTCGAAACCACGCTGGCGCATCCCTTCTGCACACCGCGGGGGTGGCAGCGTCTTGCCGACATCCGGGTCGGCGAGATGATTGCCGTGCCGGCGCGCCTGCCCGTGTTCGGAATCCTTGATCTGCCGTTGTACGAGGTCAAGCTGCTGGCGTACCTCTGTGCCAAGACGATGCCGACATCGCCGGTGCTGGCCACCGATTATGCGGACGCGGTGGCAGTCGGCGAGGCGATCCGGGCAGCCACCCGCCCCGGGGCCCCGGAGACCCGGACCGGGGCGCCGGAAGTACCGGCGATGGCTCCGATCCAGGGCGCATCGGTCCCCGAAACAGTGAGCACGCTCCTGGCACGCCATTCGGATCTCGGACGGGAGGGCGAATCGCGACCAATTCCGGCGCTCATCTACACTCTCACTCGAGATAAGCTCGCCCTGTTTCTCTCCCGGCTGCTCGCCTGCACGGGCTCGGTCGCCTCCGAGCCGGAAGTGGGCGTGCGCTGCGTCCTCCCGTCCACCCGGATGGCCAAGCAGGTACGTCACCTGCTGCTGCGCTTCGGCGTGGCGGCAACGGTCGATGGGACGTCACTCTCCATCTCCGGGGAACAGGCCCGGACTTTGTTCCGCGAGGTCGGCATTCTCGGATGGGAACGGCTGCGCACCTGGGCCCGCTACAATCAGGGCCGCTTGCTACCTGAGACGGACATCTTGTGGGACGCGATCACCTCGATGGGATATACGGGCGACTTTCAAGTGTACGACCTGACCGTGCCCGATACGCACAACTTCATCGCCGACGACGTCTGCGTCCACAACACGACGCTCGCGCTGAACATCGCCGCACACGCCGCCATCCACCACCAGGTGCCGATCGCGATCTTCAGTCTGGAGACGTCCAAGGAACAGTTGGTGCAGAGATTCTTATGCGCTGAGGCCGAGGTGGATGGGTCGAAGCTGCGCACCGGATTTCTGGCGGACTCCGACTGGCCGAAACTGGCACGGGCCATGGGCAAGCTGTCCGAGGCGCCGGTCTTTGTTGACGACTCGGCTACTATCTCGGTCATTGAGATGCGCGCGAAGGCGCGGAAGCTCAAGGCCGAGCACGGGTTGGGCCTGATCGTCGTGGACTACCTGCAGATGATCCAGTCCTACAAGCGCACGGAGAACCGCACGCAGGAGATCTCGGAGATCGCGCGCTCGCTGAAGTCGCTGGCGAAAGAGCTGGGGATTCCACTGATTGCGATCTCACAATTGAGTCGAGCGGTCGAAGTCACGGGCACGCGGCGGCCATTGTTGTCACATCTTCGAGAATCTGGAGAATTGGAGCAAGTAGCCGATCTCGTGATATTCATTTACCGAGAAGACTACTACAACCCCGACACTGACAAGAAAAATATCGCTGAGATTATCATCGCCAAGCACCGCAACGGACCGATCGGCCTTGTGGAATTGTTCTTCCACAAAGAGCATAGCCGCTTCAGGAATCTCGAGAAGCGGCGGCCGTAATCTCGCGGAAGTTTCATCCTGCGCGTCGAACCCCATCCGGTGATGGGCAGCGTCCTGGCCCTCCTCTCCGCCATCGGCCACCACCGCCACCCTCATTTCCATCTCCACGAATCTCGTCGCGACATGGCTGCTCTCTATCCTGTTGGGCTCTCTGGGCCGGATCACGCTGCCTGCGGCGGCCACGCTGCTCCTCGCGGGAGTCTTCGCTCCGGCGCTTGCGCGCTTTACCTATTACGAATCCATGACGC
>JAIBHM010000016.1 GCA_020028535.1 Armatimonadota bacterium
ACGACTCAGACTGGGGGGACCCTCATGAGTGACCGATCTGCGAGTGTCCGCGATTGGGCGCTCCTCGCGTTGCGACTGGCGATCGGCATCACTCTCATCGTCCACGGGTATCCGAAGCTGTTTCCATCAGGCCCGGGAGGCTTTTCCGGATTTGTGGGGAGCCTTGGGTTTCCCGTTCCGTTGTTCTTCGCCTGGGTTGTGACCATCGTGGAATTCTTCGGCGGCATCGCGATGATTCTTGGATTTCTCGTGCGCTACGTGGGGGCACTGATGGCCATCGAAATGCTCGTGACGACGACCCGGGTGAAGATGGCCGGCGGCGTCGGCTTCATTGGCGCGCGGGGGGCCGGATGGGAGCTGGATTTCTTGCTTCTGGCCATCGCCGTCGCGCTGACGCTGCTCGGGCCCGGCGCGTTGTCCATCGACGCAGCCCTACGATCCCGACGCGCCGCCACAGGATAGATCCCCGCTTCAGCTGACCCTCTATCCCGATCCGCCTGGTCGCCTCCTTCCGCAGTTCTTGGGGGAGGCAGTGGCGAACCGAGATCCTTACCATGACCAGGCGGAGGACGTCATGACCCAGCCGGTTACCGCACGGCCGTTTGATATGCGGCTGATCCAGCGCGGCGCGAGGCTGCGCCGCTCGCCCTATTTCGAAGCCACCCGCCGGTACGGCTGCCGCGCGTACACCGTCTACAATCACATGTTCTTGCCCAGCTACTACGACGACCCCGTCAGCGAATACTGGCACCTGCTCGAACATGTCACGCTCTGGGACGTGAGCGTTGAGCGCCAGGTGGAGATCACAGGGCCGGACGCGTTTCGCTTCACCAGCCTCCTCACGCCGCGGGACCTGAGCCGCTGCAGGGTCGGACAGGGACGGTACGTCCTGATCACGGCTGCGGACGGGGGGATCATCAACGACCCGGTTCTCATGCGCCTGGGTGAGAATCACTTCTGGCTGGCCGTCGCCGACAGCGATGTCCTTCTCTGGGCCAAAGGAGTCGCCTTGCATGCGGGGATGCGCGTGCAGATCGGGGAACCCGATGTCTCCCCACTCCAGGTGCAGGGGCCCAAATCCAAACCCGTCATGCAGGCGCTGTTTGGGGACCGTGTCCTGGATATGCCGTACTACAATTTCTTCGAGGCGAACCTGGATGGGATCCCCGTCGTAGTGACAAGAACAGGCTGGAGTGGCGAAGTTGGCTACGAAGTGTACCTCAGGGATGGAAGCCGCGGTCTGGAGCTGTGGGAGCGCATCATGGCGGCCGGGGCACCGTACGACATCCGCCCCACCGGGCCTTCCGACATCAGGCGCATCGAGGCCGGTCTATTGAATTATGGGGCCGACATGACCCTGGAAAATAATCCCTTCGAGGTAGGCTTAGACCGCCTCGTCGAGCTCGACAAAGATGTGGAGTTTGTCGGCAGGGACGCGCTTAAGCGCATCAAGGGCGACGGGGTGAAGCGGAAACTAGTGGGGGTCGAGATCCAGGCCGAGCCGCTCGACCTTAACGAGACGGTCTGGCCGGTGCGGAACGCGGGCGGCAGGATCGGCGCCGTGACGTCAGCGGTGTATTCCCCCCGCTTGAAGCGGAACATCGGGTACGCCATGGTCCCTGTCGATGATGCACGGCTGGGGACTGCACTGTGGGTAGATGCGCCGTTGGGGCGGGCGAAGGCCTCAGTGGTAGCCATGCCATTTGTCGACCCGAAGAAGGAGATTCCGAAGTCATGACGATGACGCGACGGACATTCATCGCGCGCTCCGATTCGTAGAGCATGCGTCCGCCCCTTCCCGCTAGCACCCCGAATCGATTGACTCAGCCGAGAGCCAATGAGGTAAGTACCATCCATGAAACTCATTCTTGCCTGGGTGATCGCAAATGCGATTGCCACGGCCGCAGGCGTGGTTGGCGGACTGGGCGCTGCAATGGTAGCTTACGCTTTGGCGACGAAGATCGGCGTCCTCGGCGCTGTACTCGCGCTGGGTTTGTACCCGATTGCCGGGTTCGTTCTGGGGGCAGTTGCCGCGACTGGTCAGCACCTGGTCCTGCGCCGCTATTTGCCGATTTCAGGGCTCCGCTGGATCGCCAGGAGCGGGGCGGCATCCGCCCTGATCTTGATGCCGGCATTCGCCGTCGGCTGGTACGCCATCGCACCGATCGCATACCTGTCTCCGGACGCTCTGCGGGCTCCGCTCTCCGGACGGTTGTTGGTGGGCCTTCACTTTGCCGTTATCGGCGCGTTGATGGGAGCCGTATTAGGATGGGCGCAACGGACCGAGTTCCGCAGGGCTGGTTATGATGCCCCTCGCTGGACTCTCGTTAACGCGCTGGGGGCCGCCCTGGGGTGTGCGCTGGTGCTGGGCGGAACCGCGTTCGCACCGCAGGGAGCAGTCGGCCGGGGCGCAGGCACGCTGATCACGTCAGCACCGATCTTTGGCCTGGTTGGAGCGGCCGCGGCGATCATTACCGGGATGTACCTGAAGCGCATTCTTGAACGACGGAGTGCAATCGGGGTCATGTCTTGAAAAGATGTCTGGCGGCTCTCGTGGGTCTGCTTGCCCTGATGGGACAATTCGCTACGGCCTCAGCCACCCAGCCATCTCCGCAAACAGGCGAGCCTCAGTTCAGAGCTTACTGGGTCGATAGTTTCGGTCCGGGACTCTACACGGAGGCGGAGATCGACCAGCTCGTCGCCGACACCAGGGCCGCCAACATGAACGCCATTGTTGCCCAGGTGGTGAGGCGGGCCGATTGCCTCTGCAACCGGTCGATCATGCCGCGTACAGAGGCCGAGATCGATCCGTACCCATTCGACCCGCTGCAAACGCTGATCGACAAGGCCCACGCCGCCGGCATCGAGGTTCACGCGTGGCTGAACGCCACGATCATGTGGGCGCTTGACACGCCCCCGGCCGATCCCTCGCATGTCTTTCACACGCATGGCCCGGCGGCCCAGGGGGCTGACAACTGGGTCATGCGCAGGCATGACGGAGCGATCCGAGGTGGAAACCTCTACTACTTTGATCCCGGCCACCCCGACGCGGCCGCGTACATCGAAAGCATGTTCTTGAGCATCGCCGGCGCCTACGACGTGGATGGGATCAACTTCGACTTCATCCGGTACCCGGACTATAACCCCGGGGCGAACGTCCCGGCCTGGGGCTACAACCCTGTGGCCGTGGCGCGGTTCCAGGCCGCGACAGGCCGCACCGATGTGCCGGCGCCTGCCGACCTCCAATGGATGCAATGGCGCCGCGATCAGGTGACGAACATCGTCCGCCGCGTCTACCTCGAGACATACGCGCTCAAGCCGCGCGTCCGCGTGAGCGCTGCGACCATCACGTACGGATCCGCCCCCAATGAATTGGGCGGATGGACGCAGACCCGCTCGTATCTGGAGGTCCTCCAGGACTGGCGCGGCTGGATGGAGGAAGGCATCCTCGACCTCAATATCCCGATGATCTATCGGCGCGAGCAGGCGACAACAGAACCCAACAATCACCGCCGGATGTACGAAGAGTGGAGTGCGTTCAGCAAGGACCACCAGTACAATCGCACCGCCGCGATCGGCACCGCCCTCTACCTCAATCCGATTGAAGACAGTGTCACCCAGATCCGCAAAGCGCTCTCCCCGAGCCCGGCGGGGAACCTCGCCCGGGGATGGGTGGGATTCTCATACCGCAACCCAGATGCCCTCGTCAACGAGCGTCGCCGCCCGCCGGACGAGGGCCGTGGACAGCTGGCACGCGCTCTCACGCAAACGGGAGAACCTGAGGTTCAACTGAGCGACCTCGACATTTTCGAGGGGGCACCCTTTGCCATGCCGGTGCCCGTCCCCACAATGCCGTGGAAGCTGCAGCCAACGAGAGGGCACCTAAACGGGCGAGTCCGCACACCGGAAGGGAACGCCGCGGATTATGGCTGGGTGGGACTCTACAATACGGCCACCAATTCGCTCGTCGCGTCGGCCAGGACCGACGGCTCAGGGTGGTTCGGATTCATCGACCTTAGCCCCGGTGAATACGAGATCAGGGGCGGCGCATCGGCCGAGGCGCCCACGGCCTCCGCACGTGCCACGATAGTCGCGGGAAGCGTCACGCCTATTTGGCTGATCATCTCTCGCTAACTACAACACTACGGACTTTTCGCTTCATCTGTCGATTGGGAAAATTGCTTTCCGGAGGTGCTCATGCGGCAGCGCTCGTGGTTCCCTCTGATGGTGATCGTCGTTGCAGGCATCCTGCTGACCCGCAGCGGATGGCGGTCCCAGGGGCAGGCCCAGGTTCAGGTCGAGACCGTCGTAGGGAATCTCCAGATCCCGTGGTCGGTCGACTTTGCCCCCGATGGCCGGATCTTCATCACCGAGCGACCGGGACGCATCCGCATTCTCCGCGACGGCAGGCTGGATCCCGAGCCGTGGGCGACCCTCGAAGTGGCGCACGTCGGCGAGGGCGGGCTGCTTGGACTGACGCTCGCGCCTGACTTCGCCCGCAGCAGTTTCGTCTATGTTTACCATACGTACCGGGATGAGGGCCGGGTCTGGAACCGTGTCGTCCGACTGGCAGACCGCAACGGGCGCGGGCAGCCCGACAAGGTCCTGCTGGACCGTATCCCCGGGACGAACGTCCACGATGGAGGCCGGCTCAAGTTTGGGCCCGACGGTAAGTTGTACGTGACCACCGGGGATGCCAGCCAGCCTTCGCAAGCCCAAGACCGGTCCTCGCTGGCGGGGAAGATTCTCCGGCTGAACCCCGATGGAACGGTCCCCCAGGACAACCCGATTGCGGGCTCGCCGATCTATTCCCTCGGTCATCGGAACCCTCAAGGGCTGGCCTGGCATCCGGAGACGAAGACGATGTATGCGGCCGAGCACGGACCATCCGGCGACCTTGGATTATGCTGCCGGGATGAGGTGAATGTAATCGAAGCCGGAAAGAACTATGGCTGGCCCGAGGTCTCAGGTCGAGGTGGAGCGCCGCGGTTCGTCGATCCCATCGCAGACAGCGGCGCCAGTGACACCTGGGCGCCCTCGGGAATCCTGGTTCCGTCGCGGGGGCCCTGGCGGGGAAATCTGCTGGTCACGGCGCTGAGGGGCGCGCATTTGCGCAGGCTGATTCTGGGCGGGCCGGGCTTCAACCGTGTGAGCAACCAGGAGATGCACTTCAGAGGAGAGCTCGGTCGCCTGCGCGACGTGGTCGAGGGGCCGGATGGGACCGTTTATCTGATCACCAACAACACAGACGGCCGGGGACGGCCGGGTCCCAGCGACGATCGACTGCTTCGAATCGTGTTCCGCTGATCTTCGGGTTCGGCGGCGGGGGGACTTGGCGCCTCTGCCCCGCTTGCCGCTGGAAATGCCGACGCCGTGCTGCGACGCACGGCGCCGGTCTGCTGAGGTGCTCGCGAGAGCTTCAGCTCGCTATGGCTTCTGTTGACCCTGCCCCTGACCCTTTCCACCCTGCTGCTGCCAGGGGTTTGACGAACCGGGCTTTGGCGCCCCGGGGTTTGTCGCACCGGGGGTCTTCCCGCCCCACGGCTGCCCGCTGCCGGTTGAGGGCATTGAGGGCTTGGCTGCATGCTTGGGGTCACTTGCGGTCCGACCCACGTGCTCCTGCTTCTGCTTCTCACTCTGAGCTTCAAATCCGCACGACGGACACTTCCAATATGCCATCCGGGCCAGCCTCCCCTTAGTGGTTTTCCAGCATATGCACTATTCCCGTTCCCCCGCCCTGTTCAGACCGGCGGGCGCCTGGGTCTGCATTCTGCGCTGAGGGGGCAAGCAATCAGCCGTGGGGAGAATCACAGTCTGGCTATTTGTGATCGCGCTGGCAGCCGGAGGAATCTACGCGGCCGCCAATACCCGCTACGAGTACTTTAATGAAGGAACCTTGCGGATGCGAAAGGATCGCTGGACCGGCGCGGTGCAGACCTACGAATGCGTCGCACGGTACGTCCGAGGCACCGAGTCAGCGTACTTCCCCATGGCCGCCCCAGGCCCGGAGTCCGAGAGGCAGTGCGCGCGCTTTGGCTGGAACACCCGCAAATAGCACGGTCAATCAGTCGAGCGCGGCCATCACGTGCTTGACCTGCGTGTATTCCTCGATCGCATAGACTGACATGTCCTTCCCGTACCCACTGCGTTTGAAGCCACCGTGCGGCATCTCGGAGGTCAGCCCGAAGTGTGTGTTGATCCACACCGTCCCGAACTGCAGGCGCCGCGCGGCCCGGAGGGCCCGCCCGATGTCGCGCGTCCACACAGAGGCCGCAAGACCGTAGTCCACACTGTTTGCCCAGGCAATGGCCTGGTCATCGTCGGTAAATCGCTGCACGGTCACCACCGGGCCGAAGACCTCTCGCTGGATGATCTCCGCGTCCTGGTCCACGTCCGCCACCACGCTCGGCTTGTAAAAGAACCCGCGATTGCCGACACGGTCGCCGCCGGTCAGCACGCGGGCCCCGGCCGTTCGCGCGCGGGTCACGAAGCCCGCGACCCGATCCAGGTGCTGCCGGGAGACCAGGGGACCGACCTCGACCTTCTCGTCCTGCGGATCGCCCAGCTTGATCGATTCCACCGCGGGCACGAGCGCAGCGAGCAGGGAATCGTGGATCCGGGGTCCGGCCAGCAGGCGCGTGGCTGCGGTGCAGTCCTGACCGGTGTTTGCGTAGCCCGCGAACTTCACCATGTTCACCACGGCGTCGACCGCGGCATCATCGAAGACGATCACCGGGGCCTTGCCGCCCAGCTCCAGGTGCACCTTCTTGAGGGTGTCGGAGGCCGTCTTCGCGACGATCTTCCCCGTCGAAACGTCCCCGGTGAGGGAGACCATCCCGACGTCCGGGTGCTCGACGAGGCCGGAGCCTACCGGTACACCGTCCCCTGTGATGACGTTCAGCACACCAGGCGGGAAAATGTCCGCCGCGAGTTCCGCGAGGCGCAGCGACGTCAGGGGCGTCCATTCCGAGGGTTTCAGGATGACGCAGTTGCCGGCCGCCAGCGCCGGCCCGATCTTCCAGATGGCCATCATCAACGGATAGTTCCAGGGCGCGATCTGGGCAACGACGCCGATCGGCTCACGCCGGATCCAGCTCGTCAGGCCACGCACGTACTCGCCGGTCGACTTGCCCTCAAGAACACGCGCAGCCCCCGCAAAGTAGCGAAGGTTGTCGGAGATAAACGGCAGGTCCGCGCGGGAGACTGTGATGGGCTTGCCGACGTTTCGCGACTCGATCTGGGCGAACTCTTCAGCATGCGCGTCGATGCGGTCGGCAAGACGGAGCAGCATGCCCATGCGCTCCGCAGGGGTGCTGTCGGACCACGAGGTGAATGCGCCCTTCGCCGCGGCGACCGCGCGACCAACGTCCTCCCGCGTGCCGCGTGGGACTTCGGCGATGGCCTCGCCGGTGGCCGGGTTGAGGATCTGCTCCCGCTCCCCGCCCTGCGAGTCTACCCATTCGCCGCCGACGAACATGCGGTGTTGCTCCACCCCTGTCCCTCCAATTCGCGCCGTTCGCTCTCGACTCTGGGAGTATCGGCTCGTGGTTCCGCTCACCCAGGAAGGACTCCTCCCCCGAGGCGATGAACCGTTGAGTGTCCAAGAAGCAGGGCGAGGTCCAATCCAGGAGGAGGCACCCTATGCACCGGACGATAGGGTTGGTCGCCAGTGTGGTCGCGCTTGTGTTGATGGTACCCTCGGCCGGCACCATACTCGGGCAGGGGCAAATGATGCAGGCAATCGGAGCCGGCGAAGGGGCGCTGTGGATCATCGCCTGGGCCGGCTACATCGAGCGGGGCGAAACGGACAAGAACTACGACTGGGTCACCACTTTCGAAAAACAGACCGGGTGTAAAGTGAGGGTCAAGACCGCCGCGACCTCCGACGAGATGGTCGCGCTGATGAACGAAGGCGGCTTTGACGTCGTCACCGCCTCCGGGGACGCCAGCAACAGGCTGATCTCAGGCGGGCGGGTGCAGGAAGTGAACCTTTCGCTGGTCCCCAGTTACAACACGGTAGACGAGCGGCTGCGGAACGCGCCATGGCATACGGTGGGCGGGAAGCACTACGGCGTTCCCTACCAGTGGGGTCCCAACGTCTTGATGTATAACACCAAGGTGTTCAAGACGCCGCCGAAGAGCTGGGGCGTCGTGTTCCGCGAGCAGCGGCTCCCCGACGGCAAGTCCAATAAAGGGCGCGTTCAGGCTTATGACGGGCCGATCTACGTCGCCGACGCCGCGCTGTACCTTGCGTATCACAAACCCGCCCTCGGCATCAAGGACCCATACGCGCTGGACCGCAAGCAATTCAACGCGGCGCTCGACGTGTTGCGCCAGCAGCGCAAGATCGTCCATCGCTACTGGCACGACGCCTTCATTCAGATCGATGACTTTACGAACGAGGGTGTCGCGGCCTCGAGCTCCTGGCCGTTCCAGGTGAACCTCCTGAAGGCCAAGAAGTTCCCGGTCGCGAGCACGATCCCGGTCGAGGGGGCGACGGGCTGGGCAGATACCACGATGGTGCACGTCAGCGCGCCTCACCCGAACTGCTCGTACCAGTGGCTGGAGCACTCCGTCTCGCCGAAGCTGCAGGGGGACCTGGCCGCGTGGTTCGGGTCGGTTCCGGCCGTCCCCGCCGCCTGCAACGGGAACAAGCTGCTCGGCTCGGACGGCTGCGACGTCAACGGCCTCAAGAACTTCAGCAGGATCCGGTACTGGAAGACGCCGGTGGCGAACTGCGGCGGCGGCCGCGAGTGTGTCCCGTACCACGAGTGGGTCACCAACTACATCGCCGTCATCGGGGGGCGGTAGGACCACGTCCCGTACCGCGCCAACTGATGTATCCGCTTGCGGCTGAAGGCCCGGGCATCGCCTGCCGGGCCTTCAGCAGTCCCTGGCGTCCATGACCACGTCGATTCCCGCCGTCCGCTTCACCCACGTCAGCCGGCATTTCGGCGACGTGCGTGCCGTGGACGATGTTTCCCTGGACATCCTGGACGGCGAGTTCTTTACGCTGCTCGGCCCATCCGGGTCAGGGAAGACCACCTGCCTGCGGCTCATCGCGGGTTTCGACCATCCGACGACGGGACGCATCGAGCTACAAGGTGTCGAAGTCTCGAGCCTGCCGCCCTACGAGCGCGACGTCAACACGGTCTTCCAGGACTATGCGCTCTTCCCGCACATGACCGTGGCGGAGAACGTCGCGTACGGTCTCATGATCAAGAAGGTCCCTCCGCGGGAGCGCGCCACCCGCGTCAATGAAATGCTGCGAATGGTGCAGCTCGGAGGTCTCGGGAGGCGCAAGCCGTCGCAGCTCTCGGGCGGCCAGCGGCAGCGGGTAGCCCTGGTCCGCGCACTGATCAACCGACCTCGGGTCCTGTTGCTCGATGAGCCACTGGGCGCCCTCGACCTGAAACTCCGCCAGCAGATGCAGCTCGAACTGAAGGCCATCCAGCAGCAGGTCGGGATCACCTTCATCTATGTTACGCACGACCAGGAAGAGGCCCTGACAATGAGCGACAGGCTCGGAGTGTTCAATGCGGGCCGCCTCGAGCAGGTGGGGACCCCGGCCGAAGTCTACGAGCATCCCGCCACCGACTTCGTGGCCGGGTTCGTGGGCGTCAGTAACCTGGTCAGCGGCTTGGTGGCCGAGGCGATCATCGGATCGCCGCAGACTTTCACCATTCGCCCCGAGAAGATCCTCATACGTGGAGCCGGAGAGCCTATCTCAGACGGCATGTGCGCAGCGGACGGGCGCATCCGCGATGTCATCTACCTCGGCGCCCACACCCGGTACCGGGTGGAGCTCGCCGCGGGTGGCGAGCTGACCGTCACGCAGCAGAATGTGGACACGACCCCACTGGACGTTCAGACCGCGCGTGGCCGCACCGTCCGCCTGATGTGGCACCGCACACACAATCGCCAGGTATTTACGCGGCCGTGAGTACCGGCGCGCCGCTGGCCCGGCGCATCTCTACGTATCTGTATCGCCGCCCGGCGCTTGCGCTCGGGCTGCTGCTGACCCCGCCGCTGGCTTGGCTCGGCCTGGTGTACCTCGGCTCGCTCGTCGCCCTCCTGGTCCAGAGCTTCTTCTCGCTGGACGGCTTCACGGGGCAGGTCGTGCGCCGGTTCACGTTCGCCACATACGGGGACCTGTTCACACGCGCGAACGTGGACATCATCCTCCGCACGGCCGGCATGGCCGCGGCTGTGACCGTCGCGGCTGCGGTGGCCGCGTTTCCGCTGGCATACTACATGGCCCGGTACGCCTCGCCGCGGATGAAGGCGGCGCTGTTTCTGGCGGTGCTGTTACCGCTATGGTCGAGCTACCTGGTGCGCGTGTACTCGTGGAAGCTCATCCTGGCGAAGGAGGGCATCCTGAACTGGACGGTTACGCGGCTGCGGCTCGAAGGCGTGCTCGAATGGCTGCTGACGCTGCCGGGAATCGGCGGGCCCTCACTGTCGGTGTCGCTGCTGGGGATGTTCATTGTCTTTCTCTACGTATGGCTGCCCTACATGATCCTGCCGGTTGAAGCCGCGCTTGAACGAGTGCCGGAATCGCTCATCGAGGCGAGTGGCGATCTCGGGGCGCGGCCCGCGGACACGTTCCGGCGCGTCATCTTACCACTCGCCTTCCCGGGGGTCGTGGCCGGGTCCATCTTCACATTCGCCTTGACTCTGGGCGACTTCATCGTGCCGTACGCACTCGGGAACTCGGCGTTCTTTATCGGGCAGGCGGTCCTGGCGCATCAGGGTACCGCGGGAAACATCCCACTGGCTGCGGCATTCACGGTGGTACCGACGGTGATCATGGCGTTCTATCTGGTGGCGGCCAAGCGCGCGGGAGCCTTCGATGCCCTCTAGACTTCCCTCAACCCGGGCGTCTCTGCCGGTGCGGGTGGCAACGGTGGCGGTACTGCTGTTCCTCCACCTACCCTTGCTCGTCATCCTGCTGTTCGCGTTTACTACAGATGACACGCTTTTCCGCTTCCCGCCGCCGGGCCTGACGGCGCAGTGGTTCGCCGTCGCCTGGGGCCGGCCGGACATCTGGCAGGCGTTGTTCCTTTCACTACGGGTGGCGGCACTCACCACGGCCGTGGCCCTCGTGCTCGGCACGATGGCCGCCGCCGCCGTACACCGCAGCCGCTTTTTCGGACGAGAGACGGTCTCGTTTCTCGTCATTCTGCCGATCGCGCTGCCGGGAATCATCACGGGCATCGCGCTGCGATCGGCGATCAGCCTGATGAACGTCCCATTCAGCCTCTGGACGATCGTCATCGGCCACGCCACGTTCTGCGTGGTCGTCGTCTACAATAATGTGCTGGCCCGCCTGCGCCGCAGCAGCCCCTCGCTCGTCGAGGCGTCGATGGATCTTGGCGCGTCCTCGTTCGAGACGTTCCGCTACATCGTGCTGCCCCACATCGCCACCGCGCTGCTGGCCGGGGGGATGCTGGCGTTCGCCCTGTCGTTCGACGAGATCATCGTCACGACGTTCACTGCGGGCCAGCAGGAGACGCTCCCGATCTGGGTCTTCAACCAGCTCACGAAACCCCGGCAGCGCCCGGTGACGAATATCGTCGCGCTCTTCGTGATCGCGGTGACGTTCCTGCCGGTTCTGCTGGCCCACAGGCTCACGGCGGAACGGCGCGAGGTCCCCACCCGCGCACGCCCTGGGGTTCTGTGATGCTCAGCCTCTCCGTAGACGCGCGACGGCCGAGCGGACACCGGGGACAACTTCGGTGGCGAAGCGCTCGATCTGGCGGGATGCGTCCTCGGCGGGCCAGAACACGAAGGTGTCAAACCCCAATTCAACGACGAAGGACGCCAGCGTCTCGATCCAGTGTTCGGGCGATCCCACCAGCACCTCACGAGTGGGACTATCGGTGATCTGGCCCATCAGATTGTAGATCCGTCGGATCCGATGCGGATCGCGGTCTGCTGCCGCCGCCGCATCGTCGATCCGCCGCTGTGCCTCGGGTACCCGCTCTGGTGGGACGTAGGGGAGCGACGGAACCCAACCGTCCCCGAGACGTCCGATCAGCCCCAGGGCGCGCGGTCTTCCTGCCCCGATCCAGATGCTCATGGGATGCGCCGGAGGCGGACCAGGATGCAGCCCCTTGACCGCATAGATCCGGCCGGCATACGTAATCGTGCGCTCGCCGCTCCAGAACCGGCGGATGATCTGAATCGCATCCTCGAGAGCGTCGAGCGCGTCGCGAGGCGTCCGCAGGGGTCCACCCATCGCCGTGATGGCTTCCCAAAAGCCTCCGGCGCCGAGCCCGAGCTCGAAACGACCACCAGAGAGCACATCCAGCGAAGCCGCCTGCTTGGCAATCATCGCGGGTCCGCGCAGCGGCAGATTGGCGACATCAGGGAAAACACGAATGCGTGAGGTTTCCGCGAGCAGGGTCGCCATCAGCATCCAGGTATCCAGAAAACGCCACTGGTACGGATGGTCCTGTATCCCGATCAGGCCGAGACCCAGCGCGTCTGCCTCGCGCGCGATCTGCCGTGCCTCGGCCAGGGTTGACGCCGTCGGCGTGATGCTGATCCCAAATTCGGGGTCACGCCCATAGTCGGGCACGGGCAAGTCCTCTATGCGACGCGGCGCTGCAACGCAACACGGCCTTGCAGGGGCCTGACACGCCAGCGGCCGTAGGCGACGAAGGCGGCAAGGATGAACAGGATGACGTTGCCCCCAAACGATTCCCCGCGCTGCATGTGAAATGCCATCGCGGACGCCATGACGAGCGTGAGGCCCAGGGCGGCAAGCGGGGTCAGACGGGGCTGAATCTTCAACAGACCCGGAAGGACCAGCCCAGCGGCGGCGAGCAGTTCAACGACGCCGATGAACACTCTGAGACCTGAGGGCAGATCGGAGATATATTGGAGCATGGCCGAAGCGTCCGCGGGCGGCGCAAGCATGATGACGCCGTGGATGAGAAACTGTACGGCCAGCAAGATCTGGACGACCCACAGTGCGATATTCATATTAGAGCCCGTAGATCCGGTCGAGCGCGAAACTGCCTGCGCCGGTAAAGACGAGGGCAAGGGCCTGGGCCATGAGGGCGAATTCAAACTCCCAGCCACCCTTCTGTGGGTCCATGAACCCGGCCTTCTGCATCCTGCGCTTCACCAGGATGATCGCCACAAGCATATCAATGGCCAACCCGAGCGCTACAATCCGGGTACCGAGGCCTACAATTAGCAGCGCGGCACCGACGCTCTCCAAAAGCATGACGACCCAACCGAGCAACCCCGGTAGCGGCACACCCGACTGCTTCAAAAACCCGATAAAGCCAGCCGAACCCTTCGACGGTCCCCTCGGGTTAAGCTTGAGCCAGGCGTGAAAGGGAAAGATAATGCCCAGTCCCACCCGCAGAATCAGTAATCCCCAGTCCAGCATGTTGTCTACCTCCTCACATTTTCGTTCTCGTTGTCCAAGACTGCGAATAGGCTAGGCTGCCAGAGATGCAAAAACCGTCGACTCCGGATTCGGGCGGCTACGGCCAATTCGCGGGTTCGCGCTCAGGAGAGCACGCTCCGCGACCAGCTGCCGCCGCTGCTCATACAGCCGGTCGATCTCTGCCTGGAGTGGGGACAGTCTGGCCTTCCGACCCACTCCCTCTTCTGCGCCGGGCACCCACGGTGCCGACCACAGCCGGTGCAGCTCGGCGGCTGCGGCGTTGATACGCTGCATCAACCGAAGGTCTTCGGCCCGGTTGCGCTCCATCGCCGTGCCCTGATCGTTTTCGGTGTGTCGCGTGATCCTTCTCACTACTGCCATCGGACTTCTCCTTTCATCGAGTTTTCTCGCGGACCGGCGCCGTCAACTGGTGCCGAACGCGGCTTTGGCGCCGATCTCGAGAATGATGGGCAGAGCACGATCCCCGTACGCCGCGCTCATAGCGGTAATGAGCTCGTCCGCGTTTCGTGCCCGTGCCCTCGCCGCATCAAAATCGCGCAGGTATTGGCGCGTTTCTGTGATCACTGACGGACCATCGTCCCGCCCGGGCGTCTTGTGCCCTGCTACCACAGTTACCGGCCGTAGCGCCTCGATCTCCTCAAGGCTGTTGAGCCACCGCTTCCGACCGTCCGCGTCGGTTTCCGCGGTCCAGACGTGTGCGCCGTTGTAGGTGACGTCACCGGTCACCACCGCTCGTATCGAGGGGATCCACACCACTGTGCTGTGGCCAGCGTCTCCCTGGCCGACGTGCAGGATGCGCAGCTCTTCACCCTCGAGCTCGATGACGTCGCCTTTCAACGCCTCCGGGAGGACCGGCTCGGCCGGGATGTTGTCCCCGTAGAGGGGCTTCCACTGCGCGACTTTTGCTGCGGCGGTCTCGTTGATGACCTCGAGGACCTCGGGGGCCGTGACCGCCCGCGCGCCCGGGAAGGCCTGCGTGAGCACCATCAGGCCGAAGTAATGGTCGGGATGCCCGTGGGTGATGTAGATGGTCGTGAGACGCTTCCCCGTATCATAGATCAACGCCGCGAGCCGGTGAGCCTCGCTGAGCGTGAACTGGGCGTCGATCAGCACGGCATCCCGCGCTCCGCTGACCAGGCTCGACGTGGCCGATAACGCCTGCGGTCCGGATGTGAAGACCTGCAAATTGAGCGGTGTCGCCATAACTATCACCTCTGCGCTCGAACTGTGGCGAGCCGTTTTGCCCTTGCTCTTAGCACGGCTATTAGTTACAATAGGAGAGTAGCAGTATTAATGCAAGAAGGCACCTAAAGGTTACTTAGTATCGTTGAGGTGACTACCGGCATGAAGACGGGCGGTCAGTACAACCCGTACAATCGCACGTGTCCCTCCCGGCTGCTGCTCGACCGCATCGCCGACAAGTGGACGGCGCTGGTCGTGGGCGCACTCGCCGAGGGCACCAAGCGGTTCGGGGAGTTGCGCCGCGAAGTGGGAGGCATCTCCCAAAAGATGCTGACACAGACGCTGCGGGATCTGGAACGTGATGGTCTGGTGGACCGCCGGGTCCATCCGACCGTCCCGGTGACCGTGGAGTACTCGCTCACCGAGATCGGCCGGACGCTCATCAAGCCCCTGGAAAATCTGAGCGCGTGGGCGATCGCGCACATCGGGCAGATCGAAGCCGCCCGCGTCCGCTACGAGCGGAACGCCGCTCGAGGCAACACTGCACCTCTTCGCCCCGCTGCGGTAGCCGCCCCACTCCGCGCCCGTCGCTGATCCACTCGTTCGCCGCTGTCCCACCCACCTGATCTCACGGTTTGCGCCGCGTCCCACGTCTAGCCCGCATTTGTTGAGGCATTTCTACAGGTAGCCTCGCTCGCCGGGAACGAGGCGAGCACCCACGATGAAAACTCTGACCAGGGAATTCACGCGTCTCATGAGTGCGCGCTTTCCAGGGGACTGGGATCGGAAGATCTCGCTGGTCCGCCTCCTGATCCTCTTCGCTCTCCTCCCCATCCTCTGGTGGGACGTCGTCGCGCCCGAGACGGAAATCGTCCTGATAGGCCTCTCAGCGCTCATCGCCATCTACATCCTCCTCGCGCTCCTCGTGCTCCCGCGGATGCGCCGCGCGTTGCGCCGGGATCTCTTCTTGACAATCGATATCATCGCGATCACCGCCCTGGTGTGGTTCACCGGCGGTATCAGGAGCACGCTCCTGTTCCTCTTCTATCTCCCGATCCTCGCCGCCGCGATCCGCCTGGACTTGGGGCAGGCGCTGCTCTCCGCCATCGCTGTGTCGGGCATTGTGACGGGGATCTGGAGGGCGACAGAGGGCGCCCTGCCGTCGTTGGGCTCGACGACGCTCCGGGTTGGAATCTTCGCCGGCAGCAGCATGGTGCTGGCGTTGTTCTTCAGCATCCTGGCCGCGGAATCTCGATTGATGCGTGAGCGCGCCAGTGAGAACCAGCAGCTCAACGACAAGCTCACGGAGGCCACGGAGCAGCTGCGGCGCCGGCTCGGCGAGTTGGAATTCGCGTACGACCTCTCACGGCGTTTGGCGGGAACCACGGAGATCCAACCGGTACTTGTCCTGGCCGCCGAGGCCGCGCGCCAATTGCTGCGGGCTCCCTACGGGGGCGTGTTCGTCAGCGATCACGTCGGAGGAGAGATGGTCGCCGCCCATACCGCCGGTGTGAGTGACCGCGAGGCAGGTTTGATCCTGGAGGCGTGCAGCCAGCGGGTGACCAAGGACAGTGCCGACCCTGTGCCGGTACAGGTCGACACGGATGGCGTATGGACTCGGGCGATCTGCGCGCCGATCGTCGTGGGCGATCGGCTCCTCGGGGTTCTCGCCGCAGGCGGCGACGGCCAGTGGGAGCCTGCCCGGCATTCGGTGGCGATATTGGGCCAGGTGGCGTCCCAGGCGGGGATTGCGCTCGACCGTGCCACACTTTTGGAAGATCTGCAGCGCCTGGCCTCCGTGAAGCCAGAAGCGCGGGTGTTCGATCAGCAGCAGTTCGAACGCATCCTCCGGCATGAGATCAGCCGGGCCACACAGTCGAGCGCGCCCTTCGCCGTGCTGAAGCTTGCGCTATACAACGTGACCAACCCCGAGCACAATGACGAGACGACGGCCGACCTTGCCGGTAGGCGCTTTGCGTATCTCGTCCTCAATGCGGTGCGGCGCGCGGACATCATCGCGCAGACTGCGCGTGGAGAGATGTTCGTGCTGCTCTCGATGGCGAATCTGGCGGCAGCGGGAAAGTTTGCCGCCCGGCTCTCCGATCAGGTTTCGACCGACGCCACGATGGCCCAGATCCTCGATTCGAAAGGCGCACCCGACGTCCGGGCCGGCATCGCGATGTTCCCGGAAGACGCCGTCACCGCGGCAGAACTGGCCTTCGCCGCGCAAAATGCGTTCGACTCAGCGGATACGAATCGTTCCGTGGTGTACGCGCACGAGCTGGAGGGGATGCAGACCTAGGCATGCCCACAGCACCACCAACCACCCGGCAAGCCCGAACAGTGCGAGGACCTGCTCATTCGGCGGCGGTGGACCAAATGCATTACCCAGGAAGATGAGGAGTAAGAGAAGGGGCCTGGGTCCAAAACCCGTAACGGCCGATTCTATCTCGTCCTACCGAGCGTAGAGGGCAAGTTCCACCGCGATCGTGGCCGGAATGGAGTTCCACAGCCAGAATCCGATGCGCGTTTCGCTCCCGGGTGCGAGCGGGAGATCCGGTCTATGGACGATGACGTCGAGGACCCAGTGACTGACGACCAGTAAACCCACGACCCACACGCCCGCACGGTATCTGGTCAGCGCGAAGTAGATCACGGCAAGAACAACTCCAAGTGTAGTGAGGCCGAGCAGACTGTGGCTGATCGGATAATACTCGAAATTCAAAGGTGAAAACGACGTGATCCCCGGGCTGATCCGGACCCGCTCGGTTCCCGCGAGAAGCAGGATGGGCCACAAGAGATCGGCGAGCTGTGCGGCGAGGACAAGAGTTCCTAACGAGACC
>JAIBHM010000017.1 GCA_020028535.1 Armatimonadota bacterium
CTGTATTCAGGAAGATCTTGCCGATGAAAGGATCGCCAAGCAGCTCGCGATAATTCTGCACCCCCACCCACTTCGGCTGCCGGAACGTCACCGTGGAAATGTCGGTCAGTGACAGCACGAGCGTTGTCAGGACCGGCAGGACAAAGAAGAGCAGGATGAGCACAGTTGCGGGCAACAGGAAGAGCGCCGGGACGGCATAGCGGCCGACGGCTCTCCTAGGCCGCACGCCTACACGCTCCTCCGCGACTGCCTGATATGCCATCGGCGGATTCCCCGGCCCACGAGCGCAGGGGGAGGGAACTACACCCTCCCCCTGCGTACATTACTCGACGATCACCTGATCCCGGATTGTACGCTGCATCTCGCTGGCCACCAGGTCCACTCCCTGCTGCGGGGTGACCTGGCCGGATTCGACCGCGGAGATGCCGCGGAACACCGCGTCCTGCCACTTCGACAGGTCCGGATGTGCCGGCGCGAAGGTCGTGTAATTGAGGAGGTAACTGACCTCCTTCAGGAACTTATTGTTGATGACGCGCGCCGTGGTGCGCAGCACCGGCAGGTGGGCGCTGCCGACAGCGTGCTTGGCGTCGAGGTCGGGGACAGTCGTATAGGCGAGCAGGCGAACCGCGAGGTCCTTGTTCTTCGATCCCGCGGTCACGAAGTACGCCTGAGGGTTGGACATGGTGATCGGCTTGCCGCCCTTGACGTGCGCGGGATGCGGACCGTATCCGAAGTTCGCGAACAGCCACTCCTCCCCGCCCTTGTTGTTCACCCAGATCTGGGCCCACTCCGCCCATTGCCACGTGCCGCCGGAGAAGAAGAGAACCTTCCCGTCGGTGACCGGCTGCATGTAGCGGTTCCAGTCGCCGTTGAGACGGTCTTTCTCGATAACCCCCCCGTCAACGCCGGCCCGCAGCCAGCTGTAATAGCGCAGCAGCGCGGCCTTGTTGATGACGAGCTTGCCGCTCTGCGCATCGAAGTCCCGGCCCCCGAAGGAGCGGTACCACTGGATGAAGTCGGGACCATTGACGGGCCGGTGGTAGTAACCCTTGCCGGCCTCGATCACGCGCTTCTGGACCGCATCGCGCCCCGTGGCCAGCACGTCATCCCAGGTGAAGTCGCCATTGCTCAAGCGTCCCGGCAGTGCCGCGATCTGCTGATCGGTCCACCCCAGTTGCTTCAGCAGCGTCTTGTTGAAGTAGAGAGGCCGGGCCTCTGTGTCCTGCGGGATGGCCCAGATCTTCCCCTTGTACTTCATGGCATCCCAGAGCGCCGGCACGACGTCGGCGAACTGCCGGTAGCGGGGGATGTAGCCGTCCATGGCGACGATGAAACCCGCGTCCGCCCACGTGGCCGCGAGTGAGCCGTTCGCCTGGACGATGTCCGGTCCGTCGCTGCTCTGGAAGCCGAGCAGGACGCGCCGCAGATACGAGTCCCATCCGACGGTGTCGAAGAACCCCTCCACCCTGATCTGGAACCCGGCGCCTTCGCGGTTCAGGTCGGCATTGAGGCGTTCCGCGGCCGTCGTAAGGTTGTTGAACCGGGTCACCGAGGGGTTATCCGGCCCGATCGTCCAGGCCTTGATCACCACCACCCGCTGCGCCTGCGCGGGCGGCAACATCAAGGCCATCAGGCCGATCACCCACAGGGCGACGAACCACTTGTGCTTCACATCGACCACCTCCTCGAGTGAGTACCTATCGTCTTCGTCTTAGCGCCTGCGAAATCCCATCGCCTCGATCCATCCGAACGAGTCTTCCGTTCGTCCGGAAGGGCGATATTCCAACCCGACGTAGCCCTCGTAGCCGATCCCGTCGAGCTCGCGGAGCACAAACGGGAAGTTGATCTCGCCCGTGCCGGGCTCGTGACGGTCCGGAGCGTCGGCCACCTGAACGTGGCCGATCCGCTGCTGGAGCTTCCGCATTGTGTGTACCAGGTTCCCCTCCACCCGTTGCATGTGGTAGCGGCGGCACCTTCGAGGAGCTGGACGGCCCTCGCTGAGCTGGAGAGGAAAAAGCCCGGGATGTCGTGCGTGTTGACAGGTTCCACCAGCAGCATGATCCCGGCTCGATCGAGCGCCGCCGCGGCGAAGCGCACGTTGTCTACCACGCATGCCCATTGTTCCTCCGGGGGAATGGCGTCGCTGCGCTTCCCAACCAGACAGTTCAGCTTGCGGCACCCGAAGCGCCGGGCGAGATCAACGGCCTGTTGCACCCCGGCGCGGAACTCTTCCCGCCGGGCGGGATCCACGGCGATCCCGCGGTCCCCGGCCGCCCAGTCGCCCGCCGGAAGGTTGAAGAGGGCCTGGGTGAGCTTAAACTCCCGCAGCGCGCTGGCGATTCGATCAATATCCTCCTGGTATGGGAACATGTACTCCACGGCGGAGAACCCGGCGCGGGCGGCGGCCTCGAAGCGCTGGGGGAACGGGACCTCGTTGAACAGCATGGTCAGGTTCGCGGCAAACTTCGGCATTGTACTCGCTCCGTCCTTACGCTCCCGGCACTGAAGTCGTTTTCGGGACGGCCACGTTTCGCAAGCGCGCGTACGGCGGAAGCTCCCCGCCGATGAGCGGCCGGATGTAGTCGAGGTACGCCTGGGTCACGTCGTGACCGGATGGCGCGATGAACTCGCCGGGAAACGGCCGCACTTTGTTGGCCACGCGCTCGAGGGAGACCAGATCGGTGCGGCAGCGGTAGGGATGATCGCCTTCGCGCACGATTGTCACCATCTGCCCCGATTTCCCGGCGACGGCGTGCTTGACCCCGGCCTGGCCCACCTGCACGGCTTCCTCGACGTCGACGGACGACCTGAGCGCCCCGCTGACGCGCTGGATCGTCCCCGGTTTGTCGAAGCGCGCCTTGATCTTGAGCTCGGTGGTGATGAGATCGCACAACACCGCTGCCACGCCGCCGAGCTGGGGGTGACCGAACCGGTCGACGTCCACCGATTTGGTGGAAGCCGAGAGGTAGGCGCCGCGTTCGTCCTTCTGTCCCTCGCACACCGCGACGACGACGTGTCCGAGGCGTCGGAAGACGCGCTCGACGTCGCCCAGGAACTGCTCGCGCCGCAGCGGACGCTCCGGCAGGTAGATGAGGTGCGGCGCGGCATCCTCATGTGTCCGCGCCAGCGCGGTCGCCGCCGTGATCCACCCGGTGTCGCGGCCCATCGTCTCGATCACCTTGACGGTATCCACGACCCCGATCGCCTCGGTGTCGAGCCCGGCGTCACGGACCGAAACGGCAAGCCAGCGCGCGACGCTCGGGTGCCCCGGGCAATGGTCCATCTCGACCAGATCATTGTCGACCGTCTTGGGCAGGCCAATGACGCGCAGCTCGTAGTTCTTCCGTGCGGCGAGAACGGCGAGGCGGTGCGCCGTATCGGCGGAGTCGTTCCCGCCAATGTAGAGGAAGTACCGGATGCCGTGCGCGCGGAGCATCTGAAGCAGCCGCTCGTAGTCCGCATCGGAGAGTTTGTGGCGGCACGAGCCGAGCGCAGCGGAGGGAGTGTGCTTGAGCAGTTCAATGGTCTCTGTGGATTCTGCGCCCAGGTCGATCAGCTCTTCGCGCAGCAGCCCTTCGACGCCGTGGCGCATGCCGTAGATACCCGTGACAGCCTCGTGGCGCAGCGCCTCCTGGATGACGCCGGCGAGCGTGGCGTTGATCACCGCGGTGGGACCCCCGGACTGGCCGACGATCAACTTGCCGCGCAGCGCCGCCACGCTATTGCCCACCGATCACGACTTCGTCGATACCCGACGAGGCAAGCTCGTACTTCCCCTGAAGTCCGCGACCTTGCCGGCGCCGAGCACGGTACGCGCGTCCGAACAGGCGAGATAATCGCTGCACCTCGTCAGGATGTGCGGCGGCAAGGTTGCGTCGTTCTTGTGGGTCTTCTACAAGGTCGTAGAGTTCGTCGACCTCCCCCACCGGGCGCTCAATGTAGCTCCACTCCTTCGTCCGTACGCAGCGATCGATCCCTTCGTGGTAGCCTGTGATGACCGCGCTGCGGTGATCATTCGCCTCACGCTCGAGCACGCGCGCAAAACTGCGTCCATGCATCGCGTCGTGGTCGCCGCGCATCCCGACGAGGTCGAAGAGGGTCGGCAGCAGGTCCTGGAACTGCACGAGCGCGTCGGTCCGCTCGCCGCCATGGCGGCCGTCCGGCAACCGGATCATGAACGGGATGCGCAGGAGCTCGTTGTAGAGGCGGTCCGCGCCCTTGAGGAACTTCCCATGATCACCGAGGGGATGCCCGTGATCGGCCAACACGACCACCACAGAATCCTGGAGGTAGTTCAGCTGACGCAGCGCCTCGAAGAACCGGCCCAGACAATGGTCCACGAAGCTGACCTCGCCGGCGTAGAGCCCGCGGATGTGGCGGACTTCCTCCGGCGAAGCCCATGCCTCGGCGGGCCCGCCCATGGGGAGGATCAGGCGAGGCCCTCCGTACGCCGCGTCGGTGAACGCGTCGAACCGGCGTGGAGGATCCCACGGTTCATGCGGGTCGAAACAGTCCACCCACAGGAACACTTTCTTGTGGCTGCGGTTTCGGCGCAGCCAGGTGATCGACTCGTCCACCACTCGAGCCGGAAACCAATCCTCCTCCGACTCGAACGTGTCGGTGTTGGCGAGGAACTGTGCGACACGAGCGCGCCACTCGTCTGTGTAGTGGGCGTTCACGTACGAATCGACCGGGCGCTGCGGCGGACCGGATTCCCATGGATCGTACTCCTGTCCACGGATCCACCGGTAGGCGTGAAATCCCTGATGATAGTTCATCCCCGGCGCGCGGTAATGATAGCAGTCGGACACCAGGCCGCAGACGTATCCTTCGCCCCTCAAGATCTGCGCGGCGGTGAGATCGTGCGGCGAAAGCGGCGCCCACGGCCGGAACGGCAGGGCGCGCTGGCCGGTCATCAGCACGTACCGCGCCGGGATCGTCGGCAGCGACTCCGGATAGGCGTTGGCAAAGAGGATACATTCGCGGCTGAACGCGTCGAGGTTTGGCGTCTGCGCCGCCGGAACGTCCGCGAATGCGCCGCGGCCCTGATGGTAGGCGCCGACGTGATCCTGGCGCAGGCTGTCGAGCACGAGCACGATGATGTTCATGCGACGAACAGCCTCGTGAACCGGTCCATCCCCCGCCCTCTGACCTCGCCCAAGTATGCCGCCGCCTCGTCCGCGCCCAATCCGCGGTGGACGATGGCATCCACTGCGAGCGCCACGGCCAGCGGATCGTCCTTCCCGGGATACGTCACGTTACGGCCGACCAACGCTCCGCGCACCGTGTTCCCGGCGCGCATCCCTGCCGCGAACTCTTCCAGGATGCCCGTCGGGTCGCCCCGTGATTCGCCGCCGAGCATGAGGATCGGACAGGTCGTGGCCTCCGCGACCCGTTCATAGCCGTCGCAGTAGGGGATCTTCAGCCATGTAAGCGCCGAGGCGGATCCCAGCCCCGACGCGACATTGACGATTTTGATGAGAGCCTCGGCGCTCTTCAGTGTCCTGTACTTGTCATCTGCGCGCTCAACCATGAGGGCCTCAAGAAAGACTGGGATCCCACGGGCATGACACGCGTTGATCGCGTCAACGCAGTACATCATCGCGTCCAGCGACGCGGCCTCGCGCGGTTCCAGACGAAACATCACCTTGGCGCCGTCGAGCCGGCGGGATGCAATTTGCTCAGGGGTGAACGCGGTCATGCGGTCGTCCATCTCGAACGCCGCGCCGGCCAGCCCGCCCCGGTTCATGCAGCCGATGAGCACCTTGTTGTCGAGGAAGCCCGGCCCGCCGAGCTCTTTGTCCAGACGGTTGATGATGAGCAGCTCCTCGAGAATGTCCGGGGTCGTCATCAACCCGTCGAAGTCGTCCGCGGTGATGACCCGCAGGATGCGGCCCAGGAGCTTCCAGCGGCTACCCATCGCCACCGGGTCGTCACCTACACTGACAACCATCCGCGCGGGGTGATCGGCGGCGAGGATGGTGAGCCGTCCGTCGCGGGTCAGGCGGGCACGACGCTGGCGCCCGCGGGCCTCTTCAACGACGACTTCAGGCCGCGTGACGCGCGTGTCCGTAATCCGGTCGAAGAGGTCGCGGGGGAAGAACACCTCCGGGTGGAACTCGTACGTCCCGATCGCGTAGCGCGCTGTCACAACCTGTCCTCCCGGCTATCCGCTGCCGTCCGCAAGCAAGTACAGCCCGGCCTCCGTAAATTGGAGCTGTACCCCGGCCCCGGCCGTCAGCACGCCCCGCGCGCGAGGCGGCTCCGAGACGTTGACTTCGCCGACCGCCGTGTCGATCAAGTAATCGATGGTGGTACCCATGAAGAACGCGCTGCGAATCACGCCCGGCAGCCCCTGCCCTGTCATTTCCACCTGGACGACCTCCGGCCTTGCCACCACGGTGACAGGGCCGGGGGCGATGCCGTCCTGACGAAACGGAAATGCGTACGGGCCCACCGTGAGCGTGCCTCCGGCGTACCGTCCTGGAAGCAGGTTGGCCTCACCAATAAAGTCGGCGACGAACCGCGTGGCCGGCCGGCGGTAGAGGTCGAAGGGCGTCCCCATCTGTTCGACGTGGCCCTGGTTCATCACGACGACGACGTCCGAGAGCGCCAGCGCCTCGGCCTGATCGTGGGTCACGTAGATGGTGGTGATCCCCAGCCGCTGCTGCAGCTCTCTGATTTCGCCACGCACCCGCTTGCGCAGCTTCGCGTCGAGGTTACTGAGCGGCTCGTCGAACAGCAGCACCTTCGGGTTCATCACGAGCGCGCGGGCGAGGGCGACCCGCTGTTGCTGACCACCTGACAACTGGGACGGATAGCGTGCGCCCACCTGCGGCAGCCCGACGAGCTCCAGGACGGCGGCGACCTGCGTGTGAATCTGGGCGTTCGGCACTTTCGTGACGCGCAGGCCGTAGGCGACGTTCTCAAACACGGTCAGGTGCGGAAAGAGCGCGTAGGACTGGAAGACCATCGTGACGCTGCGGTTGCTCGCCGGCAGCGGTGTCACGTCTTCGTCGCCGATGAACACGCGTCCGCTGGTCGGATGCTCGAGCCCGGCCACCATGCGCAGCGTGGTGGTTTTGCCGCACCCCGACGGACCGAGCAGCGTGACGAGCTTTCCGGCCGGGATCTGCAGGTTGACGTTATCGACGGCCACGACCTGGCCGAACCGCTTTGTCACGCCCTCGAGCCGGACCGGGATGGCGCCCAAGCTCTTGACCGTCATGCCGCGGTCACCTCACGCGCCGTGGGGCCGCCGAGCCGACGGTTGATCCCATACAGCGCCAGGATCACGGCGATCATGAAGACCGTGAGCAACGATGCCAGTGCTGCCCCGCGGCCTTGGGAGCCGTATTCGATGTAGGTGAGGATCTGCGTCGTGGCGAGGCTGTGCTGTGGAGTGATCAGGAAAATGACCTGGCTGACCGCCGTCATAGCCCGCACGAAGGCGAACACCAATCCGGAGAGCAGCGCGGATCGAACGAGCGGCATCACGATCCGCCACAGCGTCACCGCGGAGTTGGCGCGTAACATCGTGCTCGCTTCTTCCAGGGAGCGGTCAATCTGGTGGATGGCGGCCACTCCGGAGCGGATGCCGACCGGCATGTTGCGAAAGACGAACGCCAGGATGATGATCAGCGACGTGCCGGTGAGCAGCAGCGGGCCCTGGTTGAACGCCAGAATGTAGCCGATGCCCATGACGGTGCCCGGCACTGCGAAGGAGAGCATGGAGCCGAACTCCAGCCCGCCGCGTCCGGGGAACTCCACGCGCGTGACCAGATAGGCGATGAGGAAACCCAGCAGGGTGCTGGGAATCGCCGCGTAGGCCGACAGCTTGGCGCTGGTCCAGAACACCTTCCAGCCGGTGGGCGAGAGATTGCGCAGGTGCTCGAGGGTGAAGGTGTAGTCAAATCCCCAGAGCTTGGTCACGCTGCCCACAAACACCGATCCATACAATGCGACGATCAGCGCCATCCATGCAAGGAAGACGCCCGAGGCGGCGTAGTCGAGCGCGGGCGGGAGCGGCCTCGCCTTTGCCCCCGAGGGCTTCCCGGTCACGGTGACGTACGAGCGCCGGCCGACCCAGTATCGCTGCACGAGAAAGATCGACAGGGTCATCGCCAGCAGCACGACCCCGTACACCGCGGCTTCGTTCGGGTTGAATCGCCCGATGATGGCAAAGAACACCTCCGTGGCCAGAAACGGCTTCCCGCCTCCGATGATGATGGGGTTGCCGAAGTCCGCCAGGCTCTCGATGGCGACGAGCAGAAACGCGTTGGCGATCCCGGGCCGTGCCAGCGGCCAGATGACCGTGCGCAAGACGTGCCACCGCGAGGCCCCCAGCGTCTCGGCCGCCTCCTCCAGCGCCGCGTCCAGCGACTGCACGACGCCTTGCAGGACGAGGTAGGCGATCGGCGCGTAGGCCAGCACCTGCGCCACCGCGACGCCGAGCGGGCCGAAGAAGATGTTGGTCGAGATGCCGAGCATCTGATACGTGACGAACCCGCGCCGCCCGAACAGATAGATCATCGCCAGGCCCAGCACGAACGGCGGCGTGATGATCGGCAGGATGGAGAACGGCCCGAGCAGGCGGCGGGTGCGAAGGCGCGAGCGCTCCCCAAGCAAGGCGAAGACGAAGCCTAGCGCCGTCGAGATGACGCCGACAACGATGGCCAGCAGCACGCTGTTGCGCAGCGCGCCGAACCCGAGGTAGAGCGCGGTAAGAACGCCCACCCCCAGCCCCGCATACAGGATCCAGACCCAGCTCTGGCGGAGCCGGCGCGTCACAGCGAGGAACAGGACCGCCCCTGCGGCCGCGACGAGACCCGCCTGAACCCCGATCAGCGTTTCGTTCCGCGTGGTGGCCGGGTTGTTCAGCAGGAAGAAGACCGGCGAGCGCAGCGTCTCGGCGACGACGGCGAGTGTGAACTGGTCCTTTACGATCACGCTCGCCTTGAGGACGGCCCACAGCGGGAACAGAATGAAAATGATCACAAAAGCCCCAGCCCACAGGACGCTGCTCGCGATGAAGGCGTCCGCCCGCAGCACACCTGCGAGCGCCAGCCCCGTTCCCAGGACTGCCAGGAAGCCGAGCCCCGCCACAACGGCCGCACCGCTGAACGGCTGACCCGCGCCAAACAGCCTGAGTGCGACCAGGACCGTGCCGAGCGCGCCAAGGCCGAGAGCCACACGCCCGCGCTGCGCGTTCGTCCATGGCAGACTTGCCGCGACCGCCACGAGGACCGCGGTCGCGAGGATCGCGGGCATGAGCGGTGAGCTCCCCAGAAGCGCCAGACCAGTCGAGCTCGTAGTGAACGTGAACAGATCGCGACCGGAGCGGGTCCAGGGGAGGAGCAGCGCGCCGAGGAACGTGATCCCTCCCCAGGAGAGCAGCGTCGTGTTGGGGGCGACCCGAAAGGCCGGAATGGTTAGGATGCGCGCCATGGCTTCTGCCGGGACGCCAGGAGGCCGGGGGATTGCCCCGGCCTCCCACCGCGCATTATTTCGGGAGCGGGAAGACCTCTGTCGTCCACTTTTTCACGAGACCGTCCCGCACGGCCGCGCTGCCGTACTTGAGGAAGTCGTACTTGATGACGTTGAAGTCTTGAAAGCGTGGGGCGATCCTTGGCACGCCGGTCTTGCCGTTGGATGGAATCTGATATGACTGGCCCTCAGAGGCGGCCAGGGCCTGCGCCTCGGGGGTGAGGGCCCAGTCGATGAACGCGACGGCGTTGGCGCGATTTTGGGTTGCCTTGACCAGGCTGAGCCCACCGATCTCGTAGCCGGTGCCGTCCCGTGGTGCACCGTACGTGATCGGGAAGCCCTTCAGTACCTGGTCCACTGCGTCGTGAACGAAGGTGATGCCGACGGCGACCTCTCCCCGGCCTGCCAGCTGTCCGGGACCGGCCCCGCTGCGCGAGTACTCTGCGACGTTCTTGTGGATCGCTTTCAACAGGTCGAACGCCGTCTTCTCACCATAGACCTGCACCAGAGTGGCGACCAAGGTGTACCCGGTGCCCGACGTGTTGGGATTCGGGTAGGCCACGAGACCCTTGTAGCGCGGATCCGCCAGGTCTCTCCATGTGCGTGGGACCGGAAGGTTCTTCTCATTCAGCAGGCGCTCGTTGACAGCCCACCCGAGGATGCCCGCGTAGAGGGGGATGTACTTGCCGGCCACGGCGTCGCGGAACTCGGCGCGGAGATCGGTCCACGCCCTCGGCCGTAAGAACTCGGTCAGGCCTTCCTCATTGGCGACAATGTGCGGGTCCCCGGTGCCGCCGAACCACACATCAAAGGAAGGATTCTGCCGTTCGGCGCGCAGGCGTGCCAGCGCCTCACCGGAGCTGAGGCGCACGAAATCCACCTGGAGACCCGTGGCCTTGGGGAATTCCGCCTTGACCGCGTCACACCAGGCCGGGTTCGGACTGCACAGGACCGTTACTTTGCCCGCTGGCGCTGCCGAAGCCACACCGAACGACATCATGGCCAGTGCCAGCAGTATTCCTACGACTCTCCTCACTCGCATCCCCTCCCCTTGGATTACTGCAGCTCTTATGATCCCTTCACCAGCGGACGAAGATAGCTGACCGCCTGCCGCGCCGCGCTGACTGGGTCCGGACGCGGGAGAATCTCCGCCGAGAGATAACCGTCGTAGCCCACTTCCCGCAGCGTGCGGACGATGGATGAAAAATCCAGATGTCCCCAACCTGGGGCCCACCGATTGCTGTCGGCGGCATGGATGTGGCGTAGGCGCCCGCCCGCTAGGCGCAGTGCCGCCTCCAGCGACATCTCCTCGATGTTCATGTGGAATGTATCCGCGAGCAGGCCGAGTGCGGACGAGCCATGCCGCCGGATCACCGTGAGAACGTCGTCGATGGTCCCGAGATAATCGGTTTCATAGCGATTGATCGGCTCCAACACGACCGGCACCCGCTCTCGCTCGGCGACCGGCAGAATGCGGCGCAGCGCGCCATCCAGCCGGGCGTCGGTGGCGGCACGATCGCCGCGGATCCGACCCCGCAGGAGGCCTATGATCACCATCGATCCAAATTGCGCCGCCAGTTGGATGTGTGACTCCATTCGTTCGATGGCCCGCGCTCTGATGCCTTCGTCATCATGCGTAAGGCTCAAACCGTCTTTGAGATACGCTTGACCCGTGCCGATCGCCGGAACCTGTAGTCGCGCATCGCGAAGCGCATGCGCGACGGCTTTTGCATCTACGTCCCCCGGATCCCGCACGGCCAGTTCGACCCCGTCATACCCCAGCTCAGCAGCCATCCGGATGCCGTCCTGCCATGATCCACGTACTGCCACGGCATCGAAGGTGGTGTCGTCGATAGAAACAACAAGGCTCAACTTCATACCAGAACCATCGCTCGACGCCGGGCGTCGAGCGATAACATCATGGCGGCCACCCCAACGAGTAGATGCTCTTTCCGCCCTTGGCCGGGCCTTTCAGAATCACCTCGAGCTCCTCCCGATCGCGCTCCGTGACCAGGTCTATCGGGGGCAGCTGCCCCGGCGGGAACACTTTGAGGATGTCGGTGACGAGCCTTTCCATGTAGTCGAGCAACGCTTCGACCCCGTCCAGGGCTTTCTCGGAGCTGGCGAGCGACGGCTTGCCGACGACACCCTCAATGTAGGCCTTCACCTCGATCGGTCCGGCGCCGATGTGGCCGTACCAATTGATCGGCCGCCGGAGCAGGTTGCCCGCCTTGTCGACGTGTCCTTCCGGAAGGAAACCGAAGGGGGTGTTGTCCACCGCCCACTCCTGCTTCATCAACTCAGGGAAGAGGGCGAGACACCATGAGGTCTCCGCCTCGTCGGCGTGGATGAACGGCGTCTCATACGGCCCGCCCTGGCTCTTGAGCTTGAAATGGTCGGGCACCGCATGGTACCAGTTCAGGTTCACGACGAGCGCCGGCACGCGGTATCGCTTTCCGAACTGATGGATGGCCGTCGGGATGACGTACTCCTGGCCGTGACCGTTCAGGAGGATCTGCTTTCGGAAGCCCATGTTCCAAAATCCGGCGATCATCGCGCGGAGGAACCCGGTGAAGACCTCCTCCGGGATCACGACAGTGCCCGGCATGCCGAGATGGTGGTAGGGATGGGATCCCCACCACAGCGGCTCCGAGACGGTGCATCCGGTGCGTTCCGCCACCGCTTCGGCCATGCGGGTAACGAGAAAGATGTCCTCGCCGATCGGCGCGTTCGGCCCGTGCGCTTCGGTCGCTCCAAGCGGTACGATCAGCACATCGTTCTTTTTGAGACGCTCCTCTATGTCGCGCATCGTCATCGTCTGCACGTAGATGCCGGTGCGCTTGTCCATGTGCCCGCCTTTGGGGGGCAGGTCCCAGTTGCCAGGCATCACAGTCCTCCTTCGCTCACGTCTCCGTGAGCAGATGAATGCGGTCCCGCGGGATTTCTAAGAACACCTCGCCGGTCATCAGGGCTTCGCCCGGCGACGGGACGTCCACGATCCAATGTCGCCCGGCCGCATCTACCCAGTACCGCGCGAGGGTCCCCAGGAAGCTTGCCGCCGTAACGTATCCACGGAGCACGTTGGCCACCCCCTCGGGCGGCCGGGCATGCAGTCGGATGGCCTCCGGGCGCAAGACCACGGTAACGCGGCGGCCGGGAAGGGCCCCATCGGGCACGGTGAGGCTCACGCCCTCCATGCGTACCTGGCCGGGGGCGCTTACCTCGCCCTCGAGGAAGTTGGCGAGTCCGACGAAGTCCGCGACGAACCGGTTGACCGGGTGGTGATAAATCTGAAGCGGCGTGCCCAGCTGGAGGATGCGGCCTCGGTTCATGACCGCGATGCGGTCGGAGATCGCAAGGGCCTCCTCCTGATCGTGCGTGACATACAGCGTGGTCTTGCCCAGCTGCTGCTGGAGTTGCCTGATCTCGGAGCGCACGCGGATGCGCAGCTTCGCGTCGAGGTTGCTGAGGGGCTCATCCAGCAGCAGCACTTCCGGCTCCACCACGAGCGCGCGCGCCAGCGCGACGCGCTGCTGCTGACCGCCGGAGAGATGATGCGGGAATTTCCGCTGTTGTCCGGCCAGGCCGACGAGTTCCATCACCTGGCCGACGCGGCGGGTGGCTTCGTCCGCGCTCACGCGACGGAGACGCAGCCCGTAGCCGACATTCTCGCCGACGGTCATGTGTGGGAAGAGCGCATACTCCTGGAAGACCATCGCGGTGTTGCGGCGATGCGCCGGGATATCCGTCACCCGGATGCCGCGCAGGAAGATATCGCCCTGGTCCGGGTGGTGAAATCCTGCGACCATCCGGAGCAGCGTTGTCTTCCCGCAGCCCGAGGGACCGAGCAGGGTCGTGAAGCTGCCCTCCTCCACGTCGAGCGAAACTCCGTCCACGGCCACAGTGGGGCCGAATCGCTTCGTGATGCCCTGCACACTCACGTGCGCGCGATTCATTGGGATCTAGCCCATCCCCGGGGAGCGCACGGTGCGACCCACCGCGATCCACGTCACGCCGATCGACGCGAACGTCAGCAGCAAGAGCATCGTCGTCAACGCCGCCCCCGCGCCCCAGATGTTGTTCTGGATCATGTTCAGGATCACGAACGTGGCGACGACCTGTCCGGGGGCGATGAGAAAGATCACGATGCTGACGTTGGTCACCGCCCGGATGAACGAGACGGCGAACGCCTCGACCAGGGCGCGCACTAATAAAGGAAGGTACACGTCGCGCAGGACCTGTAACCCCGTGGCTCCCAGGTTCACCGCGGCCTCTTCGATGCTCCGTTCGATCTGCTTGAGCCGCGCGGAAGCCGCCTGGTAACCCATCGGCAGGTGCCAGAAGGCCAGGGCGGCGGCCAGCACCCAGACGGTGCCGCCGATCGGCGTGGCGTTGAACGCAAGCACGTACCCGACCCCAACGAACACGCCCGGGAGCGCGCCGGGAAGAACCGCCAGGAAATCCAGCACGCCCCGGAACGGAAGATGGCGGGAGGTGAGGAACGCGACGACGACGCTCACCGTCCCGGTGATCACGCCGGCCAGCGCGCCGATTTTCACGCTGCTCCAGAGCGAGGCGATCCTGTCGGCGGCGAGCCTCCAGTGTTCCAGGGTCAGCGACCAGTCGCGCCCCCACACCGCGGTAAACGCGCCGGCAATGACGCCGAAGTAGACCAGGAGCACCAGCAGGCTGACCAGACTACATATCGCGACCGCGCCCCATTTCAGGACCGGGGGTGTCGACGGCCGTTCGATCCGCGACCCGCGCCCGGTGACCACCGTGTACACGCGGCGGCTGACCCAATAGCGCTCCAGAAAGAACAACGCGACGGTGGGGATCAAGAGCATTGCGACCACCAGCGCGGCGCCTTTGAGATCGCCCATCCCTTCCATGCGAAACCAGGCTTCGGTCGCCAGCAGCGGAAAGCCGCCCGCGATAATGACGGCGTTGCCGAAGTCGGCCAGCACCGAGATGGCCACCACCAGCATCGCGCCGGCGATCCCCGGACGGGCGAGCGCCAGCGAGATGGACCGCAGCACGGTCCATTCATCGGCGCCCAGGTTTCGGGCCGCGTGCTCGAGGCTGGGGTTCACAGCGTCCAGCACGCCGGCAATGATCAGCATGGCCAGCGGGAAGAACGCGATCGTCTGCACGAGCCAGAGTCCATGCCACCCGAAGATGTTCGCCTGCAACCCCAGCAGCGATCTGGTGATGAGGCCCTGGCGGCCGAACATCAGAATGTACGCAAACGCGACCATGAACGGCGGCGCAAACAGGGGCAGCATGGCCAGCCCACGGAACATGCGGCGGCCCGGTAGGTCCGGACGTGTTGTGGCAAACGCGAAGACCAGTCCGACGACCGTTGCGCTGATCGTGGACAGGACCATCATCATCAGGCTGTTGCGCGCGGCCTGGATCCAGCGCAGGCTCTCCGGAATGGCGAGGTAGTCCCGCAGCGAGGGATACACCAGCACGCGAAACGCGGGGTAGAGCACGAATAGACCTAATGCCGCCGCTGTCCCGAGGAAGGTCAGCAGCAGCCCGGGATCCGCAGTCTGACGGCGGATCTCTCCCCAGCGGGCAACGGCCATCGGCATCACCACCACGCGGTGGCCCGACTCCAGCAACGGCCGGGCCACCGCACCTTCAACTGCGCCTGCCCTAGCGGCCGACTTCCCTCGTCCAGCGCTCGCGCAGCCGTGCCTGGTTCTGGATGGCCCACTCCAGGTCGTACTTCACGAACTTCAGCTGGCTGAACGGTGTCGCGCCGCGTGGCACCTCGACGTCTGCGCGGACCGGATAGCGGAAGCCGTATCTCGCGTTGATGTCCTGCGGCACGCGCGTCATCAGGAAATCGATGTAGGCCCTGGCCCCCGCCGGATTGGGCCCACCCTTGATGATGGACACCGCCCCCACCTCAAAACCTGTGTCCGGCGGCACGATCACCTCGAGCGGCGCCCCACGCAGGATGCGCGCGCCAATTCCCTCATGGGCCCACATCATGCCCACCATGGCCTCGCCACGCTCCAGGAGCGTGATCGTCCCGGGCGCGGTCGGCGTGAACTGGACCGCGTTCGTGTTGAGCGACTTGAGGTACGTCCAGGCTCGGTCTTCACCCAACCGGAACACCTGCGCGGCGACGAAGATGTATCCACCACCTGTCGTCACGGGGCTCGGCATAGCAAAGACGCCTCGGAACTCAGAACGGGCGAGATCGTCCCAGTTAGCCGGTTTGGCGACGCGTCGCGGCGCCATCTCACTGTCCCAGCGGTCGGTATTAATGATGATCGACAGCGCGCCGAGGTACCACCCGTGCCAGTAGCCGGCGGGATCCAGATAGTCGGGGCTGATTTTCGCCTCAGCGGCGACCGCGGAGCGGTACGGCAGCAGGAGCCCTTCGCGGCCCAGCGGGATGTGGAAGTCGCGCGATCCGCCGACGAAGATGTCGGCGCGCGGCCGGTCCTTTTCCGCCCGGATGCGCGCCTGCAGCGTGCCGGCGGCCGCCACACTGAGCGCTTCCACCTGGATGCCCGTGCGGCGGGTGAACTCGCGGTTCACCAGCGAGGTTTCGAGATCGGGCAGCGCGGAGTAGACGATGATCCGCGGCTGCTGAGCGTTGACGAGCCAGAAAGACGGCAGCAGACCCACCAGCAGGGCCACGGCCGTCAGGGCAACCCACACTCTACGCATTGCTCTCTCCTCCTCTATGTGCTGACTGCGTACTCTCCCCCGCCAGGATGAAGCGCTCGATGACATGACGAAGGCCTTCATGCTCGTTGGTGGCCGTCACGAAATCGGCGTGGGCTTTGAGCTCGTCCGGCGCATTTCCCATGGCCACGCCCAGGCCGGCGAGCTGGATCATCTCCAGGTCGTTGAGATTGTCGCCCACAGCGATCACGGCGCCGAGCGGAATCCCCAGGTGCTCCGCCACGAACTGCAGGGCGACCCCTTTGGAACTGCCGATCGGGATGATCTCCATGTACGTTTCTTCGCTGAACACCAGATTGATGGGCAGGGGCAGGCGGCGAATCACTCCGGCCGCGCGCTCGAGGTCGGGCCGTGCGCCGATGATCAGGATCTTCATCGGGTTCCGGGGCAGGAACGCCACCAGATCGCCGACCTCGTCGACCTGCAGCCCGTCTTTGCGGCGATAGCGGTCCGTGATGGGGTTGGCCTGCCCCGTATAGACACGGTTGTCGACATAGAGGTGTGGCTGCACTTCGGGGATCGCGCGAAGCGTCTCCAGCACCGCGCGCGCCTGATCGTAGTCCAGATGCACCTGGCGGAGCACCGTCTGGGTCGTGAAATCGAAGACCAGGCCGCCGTTATACAGGATTGCGGGCGGATCCGCCCCGAGCCGGCGGAAGTATGGCTCCGCCGACAGCCACATGCGTCCGGTGGCCAGGCACACCCGCACGCCCCGCGCCTGGGACGCGCGGACCGCCTCGCGCACTCCGGGCGTGATTTGCCGGTCGCCGGTGACCAGCGTGCCGTCGATGTCGGCCACGATCATGCGGTACCTCATCGCTGGGGCACAGGCTCCGGCAGCGGAAGTGTGATGAGCCGCTCGTCACGCACGGCCCTGTAGCAGGCTTCCACGAGCTCGGTCGCGCAGTACCCGTCATCGGCGGTGACCGCGGGCGGCCGCTCGCCGAGAACCGCATCGATGAACATCCGGTCTTCCTCGACGTAGCCCCATTTTTGCTCGAACGGCATCTGGAAGCAGTCCAAGGCCTCCACCTGTTCGCGGATCCCCGGGCTGAACCAGGCGCGCTCGAGCTCTTCCGTGACTACGGTCTTGTGCTCACCGTAGATCTCCACCCGCTCGTAGGGAAACAGCCAGGACGTGTGGGCCACGCTGGTCAGCGAGGCGATCACGCCGCTATGAAACCGCAGCAGGGCGATGAAGCCGTCGAGCTCTTGATAGACGCTGCGCCTGGCCCATCCCTGAAGCTCTTTCACGTCACCGAAAAGGAAGCGGGCCATGTCGAACATGTGAATCGGCGTCTCGTAAAGGTAGCCGCCGGTGACTTTCGGATCGCCCGTCCACGGCGGCTGCTTGAGCTCGCCGCGGTTGTGCTTCATCTGGGCTTCAAAGGGTGCGATCCGGCCGTCCTCGATCACCTGCTTCGCGAATGCGTACACGTTGGCAAAGCGCCGGTTGAACCCGAGCTGGTAGACCCGGTTGCCGCGCTTTGCCGCCTCGCGAATGAACCAGGCGCCTTCCAGCGACGTGGCCATCGGCTTCTCAGAGAAGACGTGGACGCCGGCGATGAGCGAGCGAAGCACCGGGTCGACGTGCATCGTGTTGGGCGTCGTGATGTAGACCGCGTTGATGCCGGCCTCAAAGAGCGCCTCGAGAGAGGGCACCGGCTTTACGCCGACCTCGGCGGCGAGTCTGTCGGCGGCCTGTGGCACCACGTCCGCCACGCCGACGAGCTGCACGCGCGCGTCCTTGCGGAGGTTCAGCGCGTGAATCCGGCCGATGAACCCCGCGCCGAGGATGCCCACGCGAACCGTCATGCGAAGAGCGCCTCCATCTTCTCTTTCGAGACCCGGGCGAGCCGGACCGGGTCCCACGCGTAGTACTCCGGGCGAAACAGCTCGATCGAATACGGACCGCTGTAGCCGAGCGCCTCGATGCGGCTCACAAGTTCGCGCAGCGGGATCACGCCGTCACCGGGCAGCAGCCGGTTGGCGTCGGTCAGCTTGGATCGCGGCCGGTCCTCTGCGTCGTCGAGGTGGATGATGACCAGCAGCTTCGGATCGAGCCCCTCGAGCATCCGCCAGCTCGATCCCCCCGCATAGAAGTGGAACGCATCGATGACCAGCCCCACCGCCGGGTCGTCGACCGCGTCCACGATCTCGCGCGCGGCCGCAAGCGTGTTCACCGAGCAGTCGCGGAACCCGAGAAACTCGAACCCGATCCGCACGCCGTAGCGCTTGCCGACCTCAGCCATCGCCCGCAACGCGTCCACTGCCGTCTCGACGACCTTGGAACGATCGGCGACCTCGTCGGTGAAACTCGGGACGGCCACGACGTAGGGGCAGGCCAGCGCCGCGGCCCACTCGCAGAACGCCGCGCAGCGATGCAGCAGTTCTTCCAGGTCGGCGCCGCCCGTCGGGTGCGTCGCATGCTCGAGCGCGTTCAGCGTAAATGGCTCGACGCCGGCGTCCCGCATCTCGCGTCGGAGCCCGTAGAGGGTGCCCCCAGCTTCCAAGTAGGCGCGCAATTTCGTGTCACGAATCTCCAGGATGTCAAACCCCGCCTCCTGCGCTGCGCGCAGATCGGTACTTAGGTCTGCCGTTCCGGTCGTCGCCTCGTTCAGCCCAAACCGCGGCATCAAGACACGACCTCGATGGACCGGCGGACGGCCTGAGCACTATCGCCGGTCGGCCAGCATGTGCTCCCGCAGGACGCGGACGATTTCAGTCCAATCGATGGCCCCGCTGCCCGGCTCGCCCCGTCCCGGGACGTCGGCTGCGTGGACGTGCGCAGTTACGGCCAGCGCCGGGGGCAGGCGTTCAAGCAGGTCCGCGTGCATGATGCGCATGTGGTAGATATCGAGAAGCAAACGTACGGAGGGCTGATCGACCTCGTCGATCAGCCGACATGCATCGGGCAGGGTCTCGAGGAAGTACCCCGGATGATCCAGGGCGGAGTTCAGGGGCTCTACCGCGAGCGTCACACCCACCGCCTCGGCCATCTTCCCCGCCTTCTGCAGCCCACCCACGGCGTCTTCCCACTGGGATCCCCACGACCGATCGGGCGCTGCGTACCCGACGTGCGCGACGAGCACGCGTGTGTCCAGCTGTCGCGCGACCTCCAGGGACCGCGCGAGGTGTTCCAGAACCCGACCGCGGCCGCTGGCGTCGACGAGCGGTTCGTCGAATGTATTGCCGCTGAACGCCACGACGGGAAGGTCCAGAGCCCGCGCGTGATCCTCCAGCCGGGCGAGGTCGCGCCCCCGCCAGTCCCAGAACTCCACGCCGCCGGCAACCGCCGCGACCTGCATGGCCTGGTCGAACGGCATCTGCGCGGTCATCGCGTCAAGGCAGACACAGACCTTCACGCCTTCTCCCGAACCGCGCCGAACGTCAGCGCCGTGAGCACGTATCGCCGCGCCAGCAACAACAGGAGCACCGGCACCGCCGCGGCGATGGCGCCCACCGCAGCCATCTCGTTCCAGATGATCTCGAACTGCGTCACCAGGCTGGCCACGCCAATCGGGAACGTCTGAGACCGCGGCGTGGCGCTGAGGATGAAGGCGAACATGAACTCGCTCCATGACAGGGCGAACGTGATCACGGCAGTAGCGAGTAACGCCGGTGCGATCTGCGGGAGCAGGATGGTGAAGAAGGCGCGCAGCCGGGTCGCCCCGTCCACGAGCGCGGCTTCCTCGATCTCCATGGGGACTTCCAGGAGGGATCCCTTCAGCATCCAGGTCGCAAACGGCAGGCTGAAGACGGCGTACAGCAGGACGAGCGAGAGCGGATTATCGTACAGCCCCGCCCGGCGCACGATGTCGAAGAACGGGATGACCACCACGATCGGCGGCAGGAAGCGCAGGCTGAGGATCCAGTTGAGCAGCGCGCGCCGGAAGCGAGGCGAGACCGGCAGCCGGGTGATCGGATAGGCGATCAGCATCGACACGATCAGACCGATCCCCACGGCGGCGAGGCAGACCACCAGGCTGTTGCGCAGGAGCGTAACGAACCCTCGCGAGACCATGACGGAGACGAAGGGCTGGACTGTCGCGCGTTCGGGGAAGATTGTAGCGGGAAAGCGGTAAAATTCCCCGAGCGGCTTCACCGCGGTCAGGACCATCCAGAAGTAGGGGAAGAGATATAGGGCGCCAAGAATCAGCAGCACGGCGATCGACACCAGGCGCCAGAACCCTCGTGGTTTCACTCCGCGACCTCCCGTCCCAGGTAGCGGCCCAGGATGGCGAACGCCAGTGAGGACACTGCAAGGACAAACAGCGAGACTGCCGCAGCATACCCCAGGTTGAAGAACTTGAATGCGATGCGATACAGATACACGCTGAGGAACTCGGTCGTCGCGCCCGGGCCGCCACCGGTGAGCACGAGGACGTGGTCGAAGACGCGGAACGTGTCGGTGAACCGGAAGATGAGCACCAGCAGCAGCAACGATGACAGGTACGGGAACTCGATGTGCCGGAACAGGTGCCAGCCGCCGGCGCCGTCCACTAGCGCGGCTTCCACCGCATCCTGGGGCACCGCCTGGAATCCCGCGAAGCACACCAGAAATACGAACGGCATCCATTGCCAAACGTCCACGCTCACGACGGCGAACATCGCGGTGTCCGCCCGCGACAGCCACAAGATGTCCTCTCCGATGAGACCCACGGCGCGCAGCCCGGCGTTGAGCACGCCGTAGGTCGGCGTATAGATCAGCCGCGCAATGACGCCTGCAGAAACCGGCGGGGTGACCATCGGGATGATGAACAAGAGATAGATCAGCGTGCGCGCCCATCCGCTGCGGATGGTGCGGTGCACAAGTAGCGCGAGGCTCAGTCCGAGCACGATTTCCACCGCGAGTGCGGAGGTGACGTAGACTCCGGTCGCGCGAAGCGAAGCAAAGAGCAGCGGGTCCCCGAAAGCCCGCGCGAAGTTGTGGAGTCCAACGAACTCCCCGGTGCGATAGTTGCGCAGGCTCAGGCCGATGTTGTAGATGAGTGGGTACGCCACGAGCACGGCAAGCAGCAGCACGGGCGGCGCCACGAGCAGGTAGGGACTGAGTCGGCGCAGCTGACGCGTTCTGTGAAAGGAAACAGGCCCGGGGGCGCTGAACCCCCGGGCCCGAACCTCACCGATAATACCCGGCCTCCTTCATGTGCTGCTCGATCTCACGCGCCGCCTTGGCGA
>JAIBHM010000107.1 GCA_020028535.1 Armatimonadota bacterium
CAGTCTTGACCAAGACCGAGGTTCGCGACGCTCTCGAGACCTTCCGGTGCCGACGTGGGCGGGTGCGCGGAACTCAGGAACCAGCACTCGAAATGGTCATCCAGAACGCCGCTGGTCTCTGGGAAAAACGCCGTGAACAGGGGGACGGGGCTGATCTCCAGGTCCTTGAACGGCTTGAGTCGGGGATGGTCTCCGATCGTGAGTGTGGCGGCGCCCTTCTTGAGGAGCGTCACGTACGGCTGTCCCTTGAAGTTCACGTACGACTTCATCAGCATGCCACGAAATTGGCAGTAGTTCACGCCGCCCATGCTGATCGGGAATAGCCGGAATGTGGGCCGCTGGATCTCGATCTTCATCGCCAGCTGCCCATCCAGGTCGTACTGGCTGCTCACCGATCGCTCCTCAATGAGGAAATCGAGACTCGCCCGATGCTTCGGCATTCCCCAAATGCCCTTGCCGCCCTTGACCGAGATGGTCGTGCTGACCGGCAGATCGTAGACGAACTGTCCGGTTCCGAAGAACTTCATGAACAGACCCGGGAGCAGTGGCGGAGCGGGCCGGGAGCCATGGGTGCACGCGATGGCGATGCTGAACTCGATGTACTTGCCAATGACCGTGTCTCGATAATCAATGACCGTGACCACCAGCAACGCGCGGTTCCACAACCGGAAGGGATGCACCTCGTTGCCCGGAAAGAGCGCCCTCGCCCGCTCGGCGTTGATCGTGAAGATCGCCATCAGCGCCGGGGAGTGGGCCGACCGCACGGGCAGGTCAAACGGGATCCCGTCCACGAGGGCGTACCGCCCGTCTTGTCGTCGCAGCCTCCTTGGAATCGCCATGGCTTCCTCCTTTCGCCGATCTTCTGAATTAATTGCGGCGCTCCAGTTCGGCCAGCAGGAGCGGAAAAATCTCCTCGGCCGAGTGCTTGCCGATGAAGACGTCAAGATGTCCGTAGCTGGGCAACACGTACAAGGAGTGGTAGTCTGTGCGCAGCGCGTTGAAGTAGTCGTAGGTCTTCCGCTGGCTTTCGGGGAGGAAGCAGCGGTTCATCTGGCCGGCAAAGAACGCGAACCGGGCGTCGGTCTGCGGCTTCTGCGCGACAAAATCAGCCGGGAGCCCAGGCTTGCCTTCGACCGAGACCAGATGACCCGCACGAACGCAGCGCATAATCTGATCAAAAAACCGAATGGGGACATGGGCGAATTCCTGCTTGAGCCACTCGTGCGTGTCCTCGTTCAGGTTTTCATGGCGCCAGAGGGCCGGGAACCCGGCCCCATAGGTGAAGCTGACCTGTTTACAGACCTCGTTCCGGCACTCGTGGTGGGTGAGCCGCACGACGAGCGAGATCAGTTTGGCGGCGAACGTGGGGGCAGACACGCCCCAGCGGGGGTTCAGGTAGGGCGTGAGCAGCTTCACCAGTGGGAGGGCCACCTTGGATTTGACGATCGAGGCCGCGGGCACGATCGGGTGCAACGAGACGGCGTTGCTGACGATCGTCTTGACCTGCGGGAGGAGGCCCGCGACGGCGGACATCATGAAACTGGTCGAGCCCTGACAATGGATCACGGCCTTGAGACTCTCGCAGCCGGTCTCCCTCACGACGGTCTTGACCGCTTCCGGGTGGTCATAGAGGGCCGCCTGATCGAGCGTCCACAAGTTGGGAGCGAGATCGATGCTGGCGCGCCAGTTTTCCAGCCAGATGTCGTAGCCTTGCCGGGCGAGATACTCCACGAAATTAAGTTTTGTCGGCGCACGGAAGATATTAGCGCGGACGCCGGCCCCATGGACCAGCAGGACTGGGCCTTTGCTGGGAGGCGTGTCTCCACGGACGTGAATCAGATTACACGGCAGGCCATCGCCGGCCTGAAACGGCACGAGGCGTTCCTTGAGCATGCGGGGCCTCCGAGGCGGTTCTGTCGTATCAGTTTAACGGCGCGGACCCTCCCCTATAGCGCTCCGCGCCGAAATAGACAAGGACATTCTCCGCAAAGGCACGTATGCAAGGGGGATGCTAGAAGGTTCTGAGTGAGCGGGAGGCCCTGTCGACCATGCAAGGGGCTCGTCCTACAGGACAATTCGTTCTCTGAAGGGCAGGAAATTGCTCGAACCATTCGAGCTCAGAGTATCGAATCTGATACTGATGGTAATCTCTTCGGATACAGGATGAAGATAAGCAACCGGGAGAACAGGAGCGGTCGGACAGACAGCTCCGCGTCACAGATGTTTTTCGCGCCGTGCCCACGCGGCCTCGAGGCGGTGCTCGGCGAGGAGTTGAGAAGCCTTGGTGCGCAGGCGGTGACCTCCACGCCCGGCGGGGCCTCCTTCGCCGGGCCGTTCGAGCTGTGCTATAGGATAAACCTGGAAAGCCGGATCGCCAGCCGCGTGCTCTGGCGCCTCTTTCACGGTCCTTACCGAAGCGAGCAGGACGTCTATGCGGCGGCCGCTCGGCTGCCATGGAGTCAGTGGTTCTCACCTCAGCGGACGATCAAGGTGAAGGTCAGCGCGCAGGAGTGCCCCCTCAAGAGCCTCGATTTCGTCACGCTCAGAATCAAGGACGCAGTGTGCGATGCGTTTCGCGCGACGAGCCGCGCGCGCCCCGGTGTGGACACTCGACAACCCGACATCAGGATCGACGCGTTTCTAGACCAATCCAGCCTGACGCTGTACTTGGATACCTCCGGGGAGGTGTTGTTCAAGCGCGGGTACCGGAGGGCCGGCGGAGACGCGCCTCTGCGCGAGAACCTGGCGGCCGGCATTCTGCGGCTGTCCGACTGGGATGGCACGCAGCCTCTGCTCGATCCGATGTGCGGCAGCGGGACCTTCCTGATCGAGGCGGCCCAGATGGCGCGGCGCATCGCGCCCGGATTGGGGAGGCGCTTCGCGTTCGAGAAATTCAACGAATTCGACCAGAAGGCATGGCGGCGTCTGTGCGAAGCAGGCGCGGCCCAACAGCAGAAACACGCGCCGCTCGCAATCTTCGGCGGCGACCGATCCGACGCAGCGCTCCGAACGGCACGCGCCAACCTCGAGGCTGCGGGCCTGACCGATGCAGTGACTCTTCAACAAGGCGATGTGCTGGATCTCACGCCTCCGGCCGCGGAAGGAGTCCTGATCACCAACCCACCCTACGGAGTGAGAACCGGCGAGCAGGCCGACCTGGCCGAGTTCTACCCCCGATTGGGCGACGTGCTCAAGCAGCGATTCGCCGGCTGGCGCGTGTACCTCTTCACAGGCGACCTCCGGCTGCCCAAGTTGATCCGCTTGTCACCTTCCCGCCGCATCCCCCTGTTCAACGGCGCGCTCGAATGCCGGCTGTATGAATTTAAGATGGTCCGTGGAGGAATGAGGCGAGCAGGCCGCTGAAAAGGCGCTGGTGGCCTGGGGTGACGAAGGAAACTGACGCAAGGAAGCTGGGTGGCCGGGCTGGCTGCTTCCGCTCAAGGCCAGATCCGTGTTGGTCCGCCGTAAGCCTCCCCTTCGCTTGGCTGCGGAACTCGTCCCGTCCAGAGCATGGCTCGAACGGGACTTCAAACGACCCCGGCCGCCTCACCTTCTCGGCGGCGCGCGCAAACGTGATGCTCGTTATTCCTCGCATCGCGCGCCCTCGTCCACCCGCCTCCGCCAAGGCTTCGGCGGGACGCTTCGGCTCGGCAACGTCCGGAGCACAACACGGCTCTGATGCACGCTCCAGCAGCCCAGCCCGCCCGCTCTTTGCTCATCCCGTCCATCCCAGCGCGGACTCCACGACAAAGGTAGGGAGAGTGTCGGCGAGAAGGCGCCAATAGCCTTCTCGCCGAAGGGTGGCTCGTCCGCAAGGTCGGTCGGCCAACGGAATCGGCAGGCTCCCCTACCGCGCCGACATTTTTAACCTGCCTTCGGAAACCCACCCTAGCCAGGGGAATCAGGACGGCATATACTGGGAGCCGAGGGGGAGAAAAGTTGTCTGACTTCTTAAATTAACCTTGGATTCTCTTTAGACTTTCGCGCAGGGAATTGCCCAGCCCCACCGTGTTCGCTCGACGCGCGCAATAGGGATCAGTCAGGCCATCCTCGCCGCCGCAGGCCCCACCACAGTCCCTTCCCTTGCCTACCCATCGCCAACACTAACCGGTGAAAACTGGGTAGGGGCCAGCCGCTGAGTATCTCGGTTGCCGCGCGATAGCATCCAGGTGTGATCCTGCGCGGGTCCCGGCTGCTCCCTGTGATCCTCAACCGACTCTCGTAGCAGAATGACAACCATTTCGGTGGATTTCGCTTGACGCGCGCCCACAAAAGCGAGTAGAAGCAGGACTCTCTTAGGGGTCGCTCCAGCCTATCACGCGGCAGCCCGCGCCTCGGTCCTCGTGGACGGAAGGAGTGCCCGGTACGACCGTGCCTCCGTCCGTGAGGACCTGACGTGTCTGGTCAGCACGCAACGTGGCCGCTTCGCCTGTCGGCCCTGTTCCCTGTTTCGGGAACGCGCCCGACTGACCTGTCTAAGCCTCTCCGCCGCCTGACACACGTCGCGAGCTGGACGGCCCTCCTGCTGCTGCTCGGCACGGGCGTGGCCAGCGCCGCGCCGCAAGACTTCTTCCTCCACGGCACCGGGCCCGACAATAACCCGCCCACGCTGCTGCTGAACACCACGGCGCCCACCGCCGCGAGCGCGAAATTCCGCGACTCGGTCGGCATCAATTTCAGCGGCGGGAATCCCTGGAAAGAGGTCGGCACCTGGCCAGCGGATCCGTCTCTGACGTCGGGGACCCTCACCGCGGCCAGCGACCTGCATGTGTGGCTGGGGTTGAAAAATAGTGATGACCAGGGCACCAATTTCGATCTCCTGGCCGAACTCTCCAAGAACGGCGTTCTCCTCACCTCGGGCCTCACCCGCTGCCTCACGGGCGTGACCCGCCCGGCCGCCACCGCCAAAGAAGTCGCCGTCCCGTTCAGTGGGTTCTCCGCCGTCCCCTTCAACGGCACGAGCGACCAACTCTCGCTCAAGGTCTGGACCCGGATCGGGACCAACCCGGACAACACCAAGTGCGCCGGGCACAGTAATGCCGTCGGGCTGCGGGCCTACTTTGATGCGGTCGACCGGCAGGCGCGCGTGGGGGCCACCTTCGGGGCGGCCAATCCGTTCCCCACTGCCAACCCCGACGGGCCGTACTCCGGCCTCGTGGGGCAGCCCATCCTGTTTGACGGCTCCGGCTCGAGCGACCCGGATCAGGACCCGTTGACCTTGAGCTGGAACTTCGGGGACGGGCAGACCGGGACCGGGCCCACGCCGTCCCACCCGTACACGGCGCCCGGTAGCTATACGGTCTCGCTCACGGTGAACGATGGACAGGGGCACACGCACACGGCCACCACCACCGCGCGGATTCTCACGCCACTCACCCAGGCGCGGGTGGGCCACACGGCGACGCTGCTCCCCAGCGGCGCGGTGCTCCTCACCGGCGGGAGCGGGGTGACGGGCGTCCTGAACACCGCCGAGCGGTTCGATCCGGGGACCCTCACCGCGACGGCGCTCGCGGGCACGCTCACCACCGCCCGCACGGAGCACACGGCGACCCTCCTGCCCCAGACGGAAACGCTGCTGATCGCGGGCCAAGACAGCCTGGGGCTGCTCTTCTCCACGGAGATGTTCAATCCGGGCACGCAGAGCTTCCGGGCCCTGTCTCCCAACGTCCAGACCCTCCGCACCAGCCAGACCGCGACGCTGCTCCGTGACGGACGGGTGTTGATCACGGGCGGCCAGAGCACTGGCGCCCTGAGCAGCGTCGAAGCGTTCAATGCCCAGACGGTGGTGATCTTCAAGCCGAGCTATGACCCCGAGCAGGGCAGCTTCACGGTGCTCCCCACTGGGCTCGTCACCGCACGCTGGGACCACACGGCCACGCTCCTCGTGGACGGCCGCATCCTCATCACCGGCGGGCGCAACGACACGGGCGTGCTCGCCTCCGCCGAGCTCTTTGATCCGGCGACCGAGACATTCACCGCGCTCGCCGCGCCACTGACGACGCCGCGCGCTGGACACACCGCAACTCTGCTGCCGGACGGGCGGGTGCTGCTCCTGGGTGGCGACAGCGGCGCCGGGGCGGTGGCCACCGCGGACGTGTTCACACCGTCGACCACCAGCTTCAGCGCGATCACGCCCGGGCTGAAGACGGCGCGAGTGAACCACACGGCCACCTTGCTCCCAACCGGGTTTGTGCTCATCACGGGCGGACAAAACAGCGGCGGCCTCCTGGCGAGCACCGAGCTGTACACGCCGGTGCCGGCCGATACGATGGCCCCGATCGTGAGTGAGGTCAGCCCGGCGAGCGGCGCGAGTGGCGTGGACCGCACCGAGCTCCTCGCCGTGCGCTTCTCCGAACCGGTCGACGTGCGGACGCTCACCGCCACCAGTGTCACCCTCTCCAACGGCGGGCCGGTCACCGCGACGATCAGCCCCGGCGAGCAAGGGCTGATGCTCTTCGTTGTCCCCAGCGCCCCGCTCGCCGCCGGGACGACCTATACGCTCTCGCTCACCCCGGCCATGACAGACACCTCAGGCCATCCGCTGTCGGCGTTCACCAGC
>JAIBHM010000108.1 GCA_020028535.1 Armatimonadota bacterium
GCGGGCCGGCGTACCGATCGTGCCGCGCGGGTCCGGCACAGGCCTGGCCGGAGGGGCAGTTCCGGCCGAGGGCGGCGTCGTCGTCTCGCTCGCGCGTCTGGACCGGATCCTCGGCGTCGACTTACGCAACCGCACGGCGGAGGTCGAGCCGGGCGTGATCAATCAGGATGTCACCAAGGGCGTGGCGAATGACGGCTACTTCTACGCGCCCGATCCGAGCAGCCAGGCGGCTTGCTCCATCGGCGGCAACCTGGCCAACAACTCGGGGGGGCCGCACACGCTGGCGTATGGCGTCACGACCAACCACGCGCTGGGTGTGGAGATTGTCCTCCATGACGGGTCCGTGGCCTGGCTCGGCGGCGTCGTGCCGGATGTCCCCGGTTACGATCTCTGCGGCGTCTTCATCGGATCGGAGGGGACGCTCGGCATTGTGACGCGGGCCGTGGTGCGGCTGATGCGCTCGCGGGAGCGCGTGCGTACCCTGCTGGCCATCTTTGACCGGATGGACGACGCGACTCAGGCGGTTGTGGACGTGACCAGTGCGGGGATCGTGCCGGCCGCCCTGGAGATGATGGACAAGACAACGATCGACGCCATCGAGCGCGGGGCGCCGGTGGGCTACCCGCGAGACGCCGAGGCGGTGCTCCTGGTCGAAGTCGAGGGCGTGGCGGAGTACACCGACCGCGTTATGAAGATGGTGGAGGAGATCTGCGCCCGCGCCGGGGCGCGGCAGGTGCGCGTCGCGCAGACTGAGCAGGAACGCCAATCGTTGTGGAAGGGCCGCAAGGGCGCGTTTGGGGCGCTGGGAACCCTGGCGCCCAACTACTACGTGATGGACGGTGTGGTGCCGCGCAGTAAGCTCCCGGAGACGATGCGCGCCGTCGCGGAAATCAGCGGCCGGTTTGGGGTGCAGATCGCCAACGTCTTCCACGCCGGCGACGGCAACCTGCATCCCAACATTCTGTTCGACATGCGCACGCCGGGCGCGCTCGAGCGGGTGATCGAGGCCGGGGCGGAGATCCTGCGGGTCTGTGTCGCCTCCGGCGGGAGCCTCACCGGCGAGCACGGGATCGGGCTCGAGAAGCGCGAGTACATGGGCTGGCTCTTTTCGGAACACGACCTCGACGCCATGGCCCGGGTCCGCGCCGCGTTCGACCCGACGATGTCCTTCAATCCCGCCAAAATCTTCCCCACGCCTGCGGCATGCGGCGAGACGCGCCGTGCACCGGCGAAGATCCCCGCGGGGTTGTGGTTGTGAGCGCACCCATCCCCGCGCTGCAAATCCCCGAGCTGGACCAGTGTGTGCACTGCGGGCTGTGCCTGAATCACTGTCCCACCTACCGGGTCACACGTCTGGAGACGGAGTCACCCCGCGGCCGCATCCACCTCGTGCGCGCAGCCTCTGAAGGACGGATCGACCCCGGGGAGCGGTTTGCCGAGCACATCTACCTGTGTCTGATGTGCCGGGCCTGCGAGACCGCGTGTCCTTCCGGCGTCAAGTTTGGACGCATCGCCGAAGCCGCGCGCGAGGTCCTGGGTCCGCCGGGATCACGCAGCGCTCGCATCCTTGCGTCCCTGGCGTTCACCCAACTGTTTCCCAAGCTCGGACGTCTTCGGCTGCTGATCAGGCTGTTGCGTTTCTACCAGCGCTCGCGCCTGGCGCCCATCGCCAGGCGCATCATCCCGCGGCGATTGCGCGAAATGGAGGCGATGCTGCCGGCGGTGCCGGACCGCTTCTTCGTCCCCGACGCCGAGGTCTTGCCGGCAGTGGGCGTACGCCGGGCCCGCGTAGCGCTGCTCAATGGCTGCGTGATGCCCCTGCTCTTCGGGGATGTCAACGCGGCGACCGTGCGTGTGCTGCGCCGCAACGGGTGTGACGTCGTCATCCCCAGGAATCAAGGGTGCTGCGGCGCCCTCAACGTACACAACGGCGAGACTGTCGCAGCCAAGCAGATGGCGCGGCGGAACATCGACGTGTTCCAGGCCGCCGCCGTGGATGCGGTCATCGTCAACGCCGCGGGATGCGGCGCGACGATGAAAGAGTACGCCCATCTGCTCGCGCACGACCCGGCCTACGCGGAGAAGGCGACGCGGTTTTCTTCGATGGTCAAGGATGCGTCCGAATTCCTGGCGGACCTGGGATTGACCGGCCCTCTCGGGCCGGTCGACATGACGGTGACCTACCAAGACCCATGTCACCTCGCGCATGGGCAGAAGATCCGCGCTCAACCGCGCCAGCTGCTCGCGGCGATCCCGGGGCTGCGGCTCGTGGAGATGGAAGCCTCTGACCGCTGCTGCGGCAGCGCCGGCATCTACAACATCACCCATCCCGAGATGTCCCGGACGCTGCTGGATGAGAAGATGATGTCGATCTCCCGCACCGGCGCCGCGGCGGTAGTGGCGCCCAACCCGGGATGCATGCTGCAGATCCAGTATGGGGCGCGGCGGACGGGCAGCAACGGCATCGTCGTGTACCATCTCATGGATCTGCTGGATCGCGCGTACCAGGCCGCCGAGCATCCCTCGCGCCTCAGACTTCCGTCGTGAAGTTCACCCCGGATGGTGTGATCACAAGGCTGGAAGCCGAGCTCGGCGCCGGGGCGGTGGACACAGCGCGCGACGTCCTCGAGGCGCACGCCGTCGACGGGGTGCGTCCCCAGGTAGTCGCTCACCCGGCTGATGCCGGGCAGGTCGCGGTCGCGGTGCGGATCTGTGGGGAGGCCGGCGCGGCGGTAGCGCCGTGGGGTGGGGGAACTTCGATGGCGCTGGGAAACGTTCCTCGGCGTCTGGACGTCGTACTGCGGACCGACCGCCTCGCTGCGCTCGGCGAACATGACGACGCAAACCTCACGGCCACCGTGCAGGCGGGGATGAGCACGGAGGCCCTGCAGTCATTGCTCGCCCGCCGGAGCCAGTTCCTGCCGATCGATCCTCCTCATCCTGAACGGGCCACGATCGGCGGGATCGTGGCGGCGAACACCAACGGCCCCCGCCGTATGCTCTACGGGGGCGTCCGCGACCTGGTCATCGGGATGAAGATGGTGTTGCCGGGGGGCGAGCAGATCAAAGCCGGAGGCAAGGTGGTGAAGAACGTCGCCGGCTACGATATGTGCAAGCTCTTCATCGGCTCGCTCGGCACGCTGGGCATCATCACCGAAGTGACGTTCAAGATGGCGCCCATCCCGGAGCGCGCGGCGACGATCGCGGTCAATGCCCAGCCGTCTGACGCGTTCCGGCTCGTGAATGAGCTCTTCGCGTCCACGCTCCAGCCGTCCGCGATCGCGCTGATCAATCAATGGGCGGCGCAGACCGCGCGGCTCGACGGACCGGCCGGGGGTCTTGCCGTCGCGGTAGAGGGATTTCGCGAGGCGGTGGACCGCCACATTCGCGACGTCTCGGCGATGGCCGTCCGGATGGGACTCTCGGCGCGGGTGCTGGAGGGGACGGCGCATGACGCGCTCTGGACCGCCGTACGCGACTTCCCGTCCCCCTCGAACGGGCATGCGTTGTTTCGGCTGACGGTCCCGCTGGGCTCGGTGGCTGCAGCGGCAGATGCCCTGTCGCGGGGCAAAGCCGGCGCCTCCACGGAGAGCGGGGCGTGGATCGCGCATGCGGGAACCGGGACGCTCTGGCTGCGGGTGCCCGCATCCGCCGTCCGCGAGACATTCGCCAAACTGATCGCTCTGGCGTCCGAACACCGCGGTCACGCCGTGCTGGCAGCCTCCCACCCGTCGATCAAGCGCGACCTGGACGTATGGGGTCCGCCTCCACCGTCGCTGGCGATCATGCGCGAGATCAAGCAGCGATTCGACCCACAGCGCCTGTTCAACCCCGGGCGGTTCGTGGCGTTCCTCTAGAACCGGGACGTCGTCGTCTCGTGGGTACGATTCTCTCGCTTGCCATTCACAACCATCAGCCCGTGGGGAACTTCTCCTACGTCTTCGAGGCGGCATACGTGCAGAGCTACCTTCCCTTGCTGCAGGCCCTCGAGCGCCACCCGCGAGTCCCCGTGGCAATGCATTACAGCGGCCCGCTGCTGGACTGGCTGGAGGGTGCGCACCCGGAGTTCTTTCCGTTGCTGCGGGGTCTGGTCGACCGCGGCCAGGTCGAATTGATGACCGGCGGGTACTACGAGCCCATCCTGGCCATCATCTCCGACCGCGATCGCCGGGGCCAGATCCGCAAGATGACGGCCTATCTGCAGCGCCGCTTCGGCGCCCGGGCGCGCGGCCTCTGGCTGGCGGAGCGTGTATGGGAGCCGCATCTTCCGCGATCCATCGCCGAATCCGGCGTCGAGTACACGATCGTGGACGATGCCCACTTCCTGGCCGCGGGCCTGCAGCCTGAGCAGCTCACCGGCTACTTCGTGACCGAGGAAGAAGGCGTCACCCTCAAGGTCTTCCCCAGCCTGCACGCGCTGCGGTACCTCATCCCCTGGAAGCCCGTGGCGGACGTCCTCGCGTTCCTCAAAGAGCGCGCGCGCGATCCTGCCCCGGTGTTGCTGATGGGAGATGACGGCGAGAAGTTCGGGTTATGGCCTGGAACCTTCGCGCATGTCTGGCAGGCCCGGTGGATGGAGGAGTTCTTCACGGCGCTCGAGGCGGAATCATCATGGCTGCGGGTGATCCCACCGGGCGAGGCCGCGGCGGGACCTGCGGCGGGGCGCGTCTATCTGCCGACGGCATCCTATGACGAGATGGAGGAGTGGGCGCTGCCCGTTGAGACCGCCGCCGAGTACGCGACGATCCGGCGCCGGCTCGAGGAAGGAGGCGATCCGGCGTCGCGGTATCTCCGCGGCGGCTTCTGGCGCCAGTTCCTCGTGAAGTACCCCGAGATCAATACGATGCACAAGAAGATGCTGCGGGTCAGCGAGAAGGTGTGGCGCCTGCCTCCCGGGCGTCGCCGGCTCCGCGCACTCGACGAGGTCTGGCAGGCGCAATGCAACTGTCCCTACTGGCACGGCGTGTTCGGCGGCGTCTACCTCCCGCACATCCGCCGCGCCAACTTCGCCCACCTCATCGCGGCCGAGGCGCTGGCCGACGGTGAGGCAAAGGCTCCGGTGGCCACAACGAGTGCCGATCTGGACGCAGACGGTGCCGTCGAGCTCGAGCTGGCATCGCCGTCGATGGTCCTCTGGATCGACCCCGCGGAAGGCGGGGGAGTGGTGGCGTGGGACTGGCGCGCGGCCGGGATCAACCTCGTCAACGTTCTGACCCGGAGGAAGGAAGCCTATCATCGACAGCTGCTCGATGCGCGTGCGGATGCGCACGAGACGGAGGGCGCTGTGGAAACGATCCACACGGCGCGCGTGCGCGTCAAGGAGCCCGGGCTGGATCGCCTGCTGGCGTACGATAGCTACCGGCGGACGAGCTTCCTCGACCACCTGCTTCCCCCGGGCGCCACGATGGACTCATTTGCCTCGGGGAAGACCGTGGGGGCATTTGTGGGGTCGCCATATGCGGGATCCACTTCCCGGAGCCGGTCGCACGCCGCGGCATCACTCGTCCGCCAGGGATCTCCGGCCCCGGACGGCGCGGGGACGATCCGGCTCGAGAAGCGTTTCCAAGTGGAGGATCGCGAGCGCCGGCTCCACGTGAGCTACCGGATCAGCAATCCCGGTGAGCATCCCGTGCGCGCGCTCTTCGGCGTCGAGACGAACTGGGCCATCACCGATCCACAGTCACCCGTGCGGATCGACGGGGTGGAGCAGCGAGCCCGGGCAAAGCGGCTTGCCCCGCATGCCGGACGCGTCGAGCTCAGTGATTACGGGTGGCCCGGGGCGGTCGTCCTGTCGTTTCCCTCCGCAGCGGTCTGGCTGATGCCGCTCGAGACCGTGTCGAACTCCGAGGCCGGCTTTGAACGCACGTTCCAGGGATTGACGTGTGTCTGCTCATGGCCGCTTACTCTTGAGCCCGCGGGGATGTGGGAAACCGCCATCACGTGTGAACTGCCCGACCGAGGCTAGCGCCTCGGTCCACATAACATAGGCCGCAGTTTCCTGAACAGCCTGTTCATCTCCCTGCCGGCCACGGTCATCCCCGTCATGGTTGCCGCCTACGCCGCGTACGCGTTCGCGTGGATGCGCTTTCCGGGACGGGAGCTCCTCTTCACCATCGTGGTCGGCTCGCTGGTCATCCCGCTGCAGATGACCCTCGTCCCCGTGCTGCGGCTGTTCACGGACCTGAACCTCGTGGGCACATATCCCGCGATCTGGATGGCGCACACGGGGGACGGGCTGCCCTTCGCAATCTACTTGCTGCGAAACTTTATCGGTGCGCTGCCCAGTGATCTGCTGGAGGCGGCCGCGATTGACGGCGGCGGATCCGCTCACCGTGTTCTTCCGGCTGATCCTGCCGCTCTCCGTACCGGCGATCGCCTCCCTCGCCATCTTTCAATTCCTGTGGGTGTGGAACGATCTGCTGGTGGCGCTGATCTACGTCGGCGGGCGTCCCTCGGGCGCCCCGATGACGGTCACGGTCAGCAATCTGGTGAATTCGCTCGGGCAAAACTGGCAACTTCTCACGGCCGCGGCATTCATCTCGATGTCGGTGCCGCT
>JAIBHM010000109.1 GCA_020028535.1 Armatimonadota bacterium
CGGATGACCGGCGCAAACTGCGACGCGGGATCGGGATGCGCCCCCCATCCGAGCACCAGGTCGAGCAGGATAACCGCTACCTCCGGGTCCTCCGCTTCCTTCAGCAGGCGCTGCTGGCGTAGTTCAGGGTCGAGCATGGGGTGAAGCCGTCCAACCGTCAGCTCATCGCTCCCCATGTCGATGACCGTGTGCCCGCGACTATGCAGCGCGGATTCCAACATCTGCGAGCGCTCGAGCGGAGTGTTGGAGTACACCGGGCCAACATAGTGCTCCAGCAGGAGCAGCGCCTCATAACATAACGTGCCGCCGCTGTACAGGCCGCGGATGAACTTCTGTCCGGGTGCAAGGCGAAGCGCCTCTTGCGCCGGGAGCGCGTGCAGGCGGGGCCACGATGGCGGCGATCCGGTGGTCAGCCGGACCGCGATTTCGGCGGCATCTTCCAGCGTCTGCGCCCCAAAGATCCGCTGCGACGATGGCACCTGTGCGCCGACGAAGTTCACGACCACCGGCTTGCCGGTCTTCCACGCAGCAGCGAGCAACATCGCGGCGACCTCGGGTGCGGGAGGTTTGGAGATAAGGACGATGACATCGGTGATCGGGTCAGCACCTAGCGCTGCGAGCCCCCACAGCGCCGTCATCCCGCCAACGGCCTGGCTCAGATCGCGCCCGCCGGTCCCGATGGCGTGCGAGATTCCCGCTCCGCCGCGGTGAATGAGCGACGTGACCTCCTGAATACCTGTGCCCGCTGCTCCGACGACACCTACTGAGCCTCGGCGCACCTGGTTCGCGAATCCCAGCGCCGCTCCCCCGAGGATTGCCGTGCCGCAGTCGGGACCCATGACCAGACGTCCCTGCGACGCCGCGGCACGTTTCAGATCGATCTCCGCCTGAAGCGGGACGTTGTCGCTGAAGAGCATGACGTGCAGTCCCGCAACAAGCGCGTCTCTTGCCGCGCCGGCCGCAAACCGGCCGGGCACCGAGATCAGGGCCAGGTTCGCCCCTGAGAGCATCCGGGCCGCCGAGCCCACCGTCTTTGGACGGTATTCCTCAGTTGCGCCCGCGCTGCCGCGCGTCGCAAGCACCTCTTCCGCGTGCAGTAATGCCTCCTCCGCTCGAGCGGCATCGTCGGCGGCGACGGAGAGGACGAGATCGTCCGGGCCCGCCGCGGCGACCTCTGCGGTCAGTAATCCGGCGTCACGCAGCAGCTCCTTGTTCGCGTCGGTGCCCATGACGGCGCCGGCCTCGCGCACGCCCGGCAGGTTCCGGACCTCACGCTGCGCAAACATGAGTGTGACGGAATCAACGTACGCGCTGGGCTTGATCCGGCTGCGGACGATCACGGGATTGCAGATGAACTTCCAGCCGCCGCAGCCGCTTCCCTTGCCAGTCAAATCAGGCGTTTGTTAGACTGGAACGACCACACACGCACAGGAGTTGGGCTGCACGCATGGAGCGAATGGGCAAGAAGGAAGCGCGCCGGCAGGCACGGCTGGAGCGCAAGGCGGCGGAGGCGGATCAGCGAAGACGGGCACGGTGGACCCGGTCGGGTCTGTTCATCGGCATCGCCGCGGTCATCGTCCTGGGGATCGGGTGGCTGGTGTGGCAGGGGCTGCGACCCGAGGCCAGCATTTCGGGCCCGTCACGGCCGGGCCAGCCTCCCGGACCTGAGGTTGTGGAATTTACAGACCAGGGACGCGATCACATCCTGCCCGGTCAACCGCATCCGCCCTACAATTCGAACCCGCCGACGTCCGGCTGGCACTTTCCATCGCCGGCGCCCTGGGGATTCTACAACGATGAGCTCGCCGACGAGCTCCTGGTGCACAACCTCGAGCACGGGGGCATCTGGATCAGCTTCAAGGATGCGACCGACACCGAAGTGGTGGACGCCCTCGTCGCGCTGGGGCGCCAGTTCAGAACCAAAGTCATCATCACACACCGGCCCCGCAATGACAGCCGGATCGAGGTCGCCGCATGGACAAAATTGATGAAGCTGGACCGGTTCGATCGGGGCGCGATCGTCAACTTCATCAACCGATACAAGAACAAGGGACCCGAGTTCGTTCCGGACTAGTCCCAGGCTGGCTAGCGCTTCAAGCCGGTCCTCTCCCCTCGTTCCACAAATGGCTTGAGGCGTTCTCCGAGCAGCGACTTCCACCCGCGGTCGTAGCTCGCTTCTGTCTCGCCGGTCACTTCGCCGACCACCCGGTGGGAGAGACGGACAACCGTGGCCTGCCCCTTTGGCTCGAGCATGATGTCTACGACGCCCGCGACCGCCCCGCGTATGCCTATTGGCCCGGTCAGACGGAGCCATTCGGGCCGGCGCGCGATCGTGACCGTGGCATACAGCACGCCTTCCCCGTTCCCCCAATCCTCGAACAGGCGGCCCCCAACGTTAGGCTCCAGGATGATGTCGCGGGCCTCCTCGGAGTACATGTGCGGCATCCCCCACCAGGCGGAGACCTCCTTCGTGAGCGCGTCGAAAACTCGCGCCGGACTGCCCTGGATCGTCACCTCCTGCTCGACTCGAAACGCGCCCACAGGCATCGGTGTCTTGCCCGTCTGGGTGTTCATCGCCTCACGCTCCTCTCGTTCGGCTGCTCGACGTGCCGCTTCAACTTCAACAGCGATCCTGCCCACAACCCTTCGTAGTCGCTGATCCAGCGTTCGTAAATCTGGCGGATCGGCACCGGGTTGAGGTAATTCCACCGCTCGCGGCCGCGGCGTTCGACCAGAATCAGCCGGGCGCGCTCCAGGACCGCCAGGTGCTTCATAACCGCGAAGCGGGACAGGGATGGAAAAACCTCCGCCAGGCCCCCCGTGGTCCGCGGCCCGCGCTTGAGCAGGTCCAGCACTTTGCGGCGGGTCGGATCGGACAACGCCTTCCAGACCCATTCGGTGCCCTCGCCGGCTGGTGCCGTCATATGTGACCATATGGTCACATATTTGGTCTGGCAAGTCAATGGGAAGACTTGGCCTTCGGAGAATCAGGCGGGCTTCAGCGCGCGGATGGCCTCGTCTACACCCTGTTGCAGGGGGACGACGGCGTCTACGTGGGTGAGCAGCAGGACGCGGCGGATCAGGGCGCGCGTGGGGACCACCAGCTGCAGGTGCTGGTGCCGCGTGCGCAGCCGGTTGGCCAGCTCGAAGAGCAAATGCACTCCGCGGCTGTCCAGGTAGGTCACGCCGGAGAGATCGACGACAAGGCCCACTGAGCTGTTGGGGGCCGCGCCGAAGAGCTGCCCCCCGACCTCCGCGGCGTTCACGATGTCCACCTCGCCCGTCACGATCACGAGGGGAATCCCATCCCGCTCCTCCACCCGCACCGAGGCGACCGTCACATGCGTACCTCCCGATGCAGCCGGCGGGACATCTGCACGATGGTCCCGGTCGATTCCGGCGTCACCTTGACGTTGTCCATCAACCCCCGCATCAGGCCGAGCCCCCGGCCCCGGTTCGTCCCGCGCGGCTGACGCCACCGGCCCCAGTCGCGGACCGTCAGCGTGAGATCCTCACGCGTCAGCTCACCCTCCACTTCGATCTGCCCATCAACCGCCGCGTATGCATGCTCGATCGCGTTCGAGAAGGCCTCGCTTGTGGCCACGGTGATTTCGAAGATCTCAGCCGAGCTGGCCTGGGCCTGGTCCAGCCAGCGCCGGATCGTGTGCCGCAGAAGCGGCATCGACGCCGGTACCGCAGCCAACCGCAAGCGTAGATGGGCGGGGTCAAGCAACGTCGCGTACAGCGCCAGCAGCGCGACGTCATCCGCGCTGGCCTCGCCGCCCAGCAGCGTGGAGACCAGGTGATCCAGCAGCGCTTCCGGCTGGTCCGGGGGATGCCCGGAGGCGGCGCGCACCAACCGCTCCAATCCCTCATCGAGCGCTTCCCCGCGGACCTCGATGAGTCCATCGGTGTAGAGCACGATCGTGGACCCAGGGGCAATCGCAACCCGCTCCTCCTTGAACGAGACCTCTCCAGCTCCACCAATCGGCGGCGAGCCTCCCTCCAGCAGGAGGGCGGCCTTGCCGTCGGGCGAGATCACGAGCGGCGGCAGGTGGCCGGCGTTCGCGTACCGCACCGTCCAGGTAGGAGGATCAAACGCGAGGTAGAGCACCGTCGCCATCTCTCGAATGTCCAATAGACGCGTCACGCGCTCGAGGATGACTGCAGGCGCGTGCCCCTCCATGGCATACGCGCGAACCGCATTCTGGAGTTCCCCCATCACCGCCGCGGCCTGGATGCCGCGTCCGGCCACGTCACCCATCACGAGACCTACCTGCCCATCGGGGAGGGCCAGCGCATCGTACCAGTCGCCGCCGACCTCGGCCTCCTGGCGCGCGGGCAGATACCGCGATGCGATCGCCATGCCGGGGAACTCCGGCAGGTGCTTGCGCAGCAGGCTCCGCTGCAGGGTCTCGGCGATACTGCGTTCGCGCCGGTACAGGCGAGCGTTGTCGATAGCCGTCGCGGCGAGACGGGCCAGCTCGAGCGCCAGCCGCTGGTCTTCCTCGGAGTAGGTCCGGCCGGACTCGGCCCACACGAACGAGATCGCGCCGAAGGTCTGCCCTCGCACCATTAGCGGCGCGATGATTGCCGAGACGATCCCTAATTGACGGAGGAGTTGCAGGTGCTCCGGGCCCTTGGCCGCAGCCTGGAGCATCTCGTCGGTGACCACACGAGCGAGCGCCGCCTGCCCCGTACGCACAACTTCGGCGATCCCGCTGCGCGCGTTGGGATCCGCCGGATACCGCCGCTCGATCTCGTACGCAAGCTGGACTTTGGCCGGGTCAACATGGGTGACGGCGAGCCGCTCGATCTTTCCCTCTTTTCCGACGAGATCCACGGAACACCAATCCGCATACCTTGGCACCGCCAGGCGCGCGACGTTACGCAGGGTCTCTTCATAATCCAGCGAGCCCACGAGCACACCACTGGCCTCGGTGAGGAACGACATCCGGGTGTGAGCCCGCTCCGCGTCCTCGCGCGCTGAGCGCTCGCGCTCGACCGTGCCCCGGAGGCGATCTTCCCGCTCCGCCACGGCCCGGGCCATGGCACGCATCCCGGCGGCCAGCTGCGACGTCTCCACGACGCCGCGGACCTCAGGAATTTCCGGCCGCTCCCCGCGGGCAATCTCCGCGGCCGTATCGGCGAGCGAGACCAGCGGCTGCGTCAGCCGTCGCGCAATCAGCCCAAAGACCAGACCGACTAGAATGACTGCGAGCGTGAGCAAGACGGCCTGTTCGACGACAGGACGGCGAATGCGGGCTTCGAGCGGCGCCAGCGGCCTTGTGAACGAGACCACCCACCCACGCGACGTGACGGGGACCAGCGCGCCGAAGCGGGGGTCATTCGAGGAAAACGGAAGCCCCTGGCCGATGAGCCTGACGGGCCGGCCGCTCAAGGCTTGCTTGACCGGCTCGAAAGATGAGACATCACGGCGGTCGGGTGGCAGCGCCGGAGCGAACGTGGTGTGCATGATGATTCCGTTGCGGTCGATCAGCGTGGTGCGGGCGTCGGCCGGCATCGTCGTCTGTAACCGCGTGACCAGCCTGACTGGATAAAAGGCGGCGATGAGATACGCTCGCGGGCGGCCATCAGACCGCTGGATCACGCGCCCGAACGCCACCGTCACCTGACCGGTTTGGATTCCCGACAGCGAGTCGCTCCACGCGCTCCGTGCGCCGGCGCGGAGCGCCCCGATATACGGCCGGCTCGAGAGGTCTGTGCCCACCCCCTCTCCGGTCCCAGAAGCGATGACCCGCGCCTGCAAATCTGTGACAAAGAGCGCCCGGATGAAGCCGTAGGAATCGAGGACCTGCTCAAGGTAGGTCCCTACACTCGCTTGATCGAGCGGGATGCCCTCGTTGCCCAGGAACAACGCCAAGGCCAGTGTCGTGGTCTCGAGATCGTTGACGACCCGATCCACCTCCGCGGCGAGAGTGCGTGCGATGGAGACCGCATTGTCCATCTCCGCCTCGCGCCGTTCTGACAGGATAGTGCGGTAGGTGACAAACGTGAGAAAGATCAACAGGACGAGCAGCAGGACGAGGCTGACGGTCAGACTCGTCCCAAGACGCCATAGCCGGGGGGATTCAGGTCTGGAGCTCATGCGAAATTCTTGACCGCTCAGGCCGGTGCGTTATCCTCGAGGACATACTCAGAAAATGGCATTCCGTGTGCCGGCGTTGGCTCCCTTCCTACGGTGCGCCGTTGATCGTCCAGGGAAGCGGGTCGACGTACGTTCCGTTGATGCGCAGCCCCCAGTGGAGGTGCGGCCCGGTTGCCACGCCCGTGCCACCAACATATCCGAGGACGTCTCCTTTCTGCAGACGCGCCCCCGGCTCCACGTTCAGGGCAGACATGTGCAGGTACAACGTGATCACGCCCACCCCGTGGTCGAGCAGTACGGCGTTTCCGGATAAGGGAAGATAATCGGCCAGGCGGACGATCCCATGGTTGGCGGCCTTGACGGGCGTTCCTACCGGCGCCGCAAAGTCGGTCCCGCGATGAAACCCCCGGATGATCCCGTTA
>JAIBHM010000018.1 GCA_020028535.1 Armatimonadota bacterium
CAAGACCGATCGCATGGGGCCCAAGGACGCCCGTGCCGTGCTGACCGAGATAGGGGAGGGGGTCGTGATCTCCGCCCTCCACAAGGTCGGCCTGATCAATCTCCTCCGGCTAATCTCCCAGCGGTTACCGGAGGGACTCGTCACGGTGCGCCTGACGGTGCCCTATGCGCACGCCGGCGCTCTATCGCGGATCTTCGAGCAGGGGCGAGTCATCCGGCAGGACTACGGCCAGGACGGCATCCGCATTGAAGCGGAGCTGCCCCGGGTCCATGCGGAGCAACTGCGGGCGCTCATCCGGAAGCAGCGCTCCTCTAGAAAAGCTGAGGGCAGCTGAGACGCGCAGCTCATCACTCCCCCTCTTGACGAACTGTTGTTAGCATTGTTATCATGCTAACAGAGGTGAGCATCGATGGCGCAACAGGACACGGGCACCCTCTATCTCCGGGGCGTGCCCAGGCAGTTGGTTCGGGAGGCGAAAGCTGAAGCAGCCCGGCGAGGAATGAGCCTGACGGCCTTCGCGAAAGAAGCTCTGGCGAGGGCCCTGGGGACGACGGCCGCCGAGGACGGCGAAGGGATCCAGTCGATCCGGCCGGATCTCGACTGGTTCGAGGCAAATCGCAAGCGTCTCGCGAAGCGCTATCGCGACGAGTACATCGCCATCATCAACCGCAAAGTTGTGGACCACGACACCGATTTCGGCGCCCTGGCGCAGCGGGTGTTTGCGAAGTACGGCGTCAAATCAATCGCGATGCCAAAGGCGACGCCCGAGGAGAGGGTCTACAATATCCCAACGCCCTGGCGCGTCGCTGAGTGACGCAGCGATTCAGCTACGACCTTGAAAAGAGCCCGCCCGCGCCGGTTCTCCCGGTGCGCATTGGAGTGGCCGGTGCGCGACGGGATGCGACCCTGCGGGCGCTCATCGATACTGGTGCCGACGTGAGCCTGATTCCCGCACGGGTTGCACGAGAGTTACGGTTGCCGGTCGTTGGTCAGATTAAGATTCGCGGTGTCACCGGTCGGACCAGCGTGGATCTCTATGGTGCGGATCTGGAAGTCGCGGGTTCGAGCATCCGGGTCCAGCTTGCCGGATTAGGGGATGAGATACTCCTCGGCAGGGATATCGTAAACCGCTGGATCATTGTACTTCGGGGTCCAGAACGGTTGCTTGAGATTGAGTCCGCTAGTTCAGACGGTGGATGACGGCCAGCGCCACACCTTCGATCGCAATGTCGCGGGCGTAGATCGGTTCCATCCGCTGGTTCTCGGGTTGGAGCCGGATCCGGCCGTCCTCACGAAAGAATCTCTTGACCGTGGCCTCGTCTTCAATCCGCGCCACAACGATATCCCGATCCTTAGCCGTCGGCTGGCGCCGCACGACCAACATGTCGCCGTCGAAGATGCCGGCGTCGATCATGCTGTCGCCGCGGACGCGGAGGATGAAGCAGTCGTCGGAACGCACGAACTCCTGGGGCAGCGGGAAGTAGTCTTCGATGTTCTGCTGGGCCAGAATGGGAAGTCCGGCCGTGACATGGCCGACGATAGGGAGGGGGACCACCTTTTTGGACGGGATGTCACGTTCGTCCTTGAGGATTTCCAGGGCTCGCGGCTTGCTCGGGTCGCGGCGGACGTACCCTTTCTTTTCAAGCGCGGAAAGGTGACTGTGAACGGTCGAGCTGCTGGTGAGGCCGAGGGCTTGCCCGATTTCGCGCACGGAAGGCGGGTAGCCGTGCGCATCGCCGTATCGCTGGATGAACGTGAGGATTTCCTTCTGCCGCCGCGTCAGTCCCTTGCCCATTGATACGCCTCCGGCCCCGTCGACGTGCCAGGCATTATAGCACTTTGATTCCTGATTGGCAAACACCTGTTCGTAGGCGCGTATTGTGAGCGATCACGGCACCCACGACAGTTTCGACGCGCTCCTCCGACAGCGTATCGTGTTCCTCCGGGGTCCGATCGATGGGAAGAACGCCGACCTGGCTATGGCGCAGCTCTTGCACCTGGACAGCCACGACTCGACGCGGGACATCGCACTTTACATCAACTGCCCGAGCGCGGATCTGCGGGCTGCGCTGGCGCTCTACGACCTCATGCAGAACGCTCGGGCCCCTGTGCGCACGCTGTGCCTCGGCATGGCTGCCGGCGGGGCCGCGCTGCTGCTCGCCGGAGGGGCGCAGGGGCGGCGCGAAGCGCTCCCGAACGCGCGGATCTCGCTCTTTAGTCCACGACGCGAGGTGTCCGGAACGGTCGGTGAGATCGATGTCCAGGCGCGGGAGCTGCTACGACTGCGCCAACAGATTCACGAGCTCTTGGCCCGGCATACCGGCCAGTCCCTTGAGAGAATCGAGCGGGACGCTGAGCGGGAACGCTGGCTCAGTGCTGAGGAAGCACAAGCCTACGGGATCATCGACGAGGTTGTCACTGCGCCGAAGAGCACGGGTCAGGACGAGGGTTTCCCCAGCAGTTGATCGCGATCGGGAAGGTTCTTGTCGGGGACCATCCGCCAGGGATGGGTTGGACAAGCCCACCAGCCGTACGGCTCCGGTTGCATCAGTACACCGCACTCCGGACACTTTGGCACCCGGTGTTCCTGGTTCATTTCGGTGTTTTCAGTCATTCAGCTCACTTCCGATAATGTCTGTTATGTAAACTAGAGCGCGTAGCTGATTGCGGCAGCTCATGCCGCTTCGATGTCGCTAACACGGAACATGCGCTCGACCTGCCCCCTGCCCTCGGGGACCAGCACCGTCAACACGCCGTAATCATCCAGCACGCGCACGACGGTCCCTTCAAGTTGTCCATTCGCGCCGACTACCTTGACCTTCATCCCGGGAATCAGCGGTCTGCCCTTGCGATCCTTGGTCTGCCCGCGGACCGCATCGATCGATTTTTTGCCGCCACGCCTGAGCATCAGTCTGCGGGGGGCCGAAAGCGCTCGATGGGGTTCTTACAATCGAGGCAGTAGTAGATCGCCCGGCACAACGTCGGGCCAAAGGGATTCTCCATGCTGGTGTTGGTCGAGCCGCAGAAGGGGCACTTTACTGCCCCCTCCACCCCGGGGGAGGGAACGCTGAGTCCGTGATGGTTGAGACGCTGCCTGCCGCGTTCGCTCATCCGCGCCATCGTCCAGGGCTCAGCGAACGAGAGCTCCACCGCCACCTCGTCGACACCGGGGAGCGCCCCGAGCCGGCGTCGGATGTCCTCTCGCATCACCCCGATGGCGGGACACGCCGAGAACGTCGGCACCATCGTCACATGCACCCGGCCGCCGTCGATGCTGACATCCCGGATCACACCCAAGTCGGTGACGGCGATCGGAAGCTCAGGATCCTCGATCGTCGCCAGCGCGTCCCAGACCGCGCGCTCCAGTTCGGTTGTTGACGGGCGTATCTCCGTTACCATCGCGCTCCAGGCTCCGTCCGCCGTACAGAGGTCATCTCATCCAATAGTACACGAAGATCGTCTGTGTGAGCGCCGATCCGTCCGTTGGGAACAGCCACTGCGTCCGGAGGTGATGGCGTCTTCAACCCGGCTCCGTCCAGAATCGGCGCGATCTGGGCCAGCCAGAGTCTGCGCTGGTCTCGCGCGTCTCCCCGCATCACTCCGGCGGCCACCAGCGCGCTCTGGGCATCCACGGGCTCAAACAGCATCCACGCGTCGGGCCAGGCGCGGTCCAGCGCCTCCTGGACTCTGGTGCGGCTGTCTGGCGTCGCCTGGGACAGGTGGCGGAGCCACTGCTCCCCATACATCAGATGATATTTCTCCTCACGGCGCAGTGTCTTGGCGAGATCGGCAAGCGGAGACACCGTCCCCGCCGCCAGCGCCTCAAGGCGCACCGCGTCCGCGTGATCGTACAGGCACATGCGCGTGATCGTGAAGCCCCAGTCACCGTTTGGGCGTTCCACGAACACCGCACTCCGGAACTCGTCCGGAGCACGCCCGTAGGCCAGCGTATCAGGATCGCCGCCGAGCAGGTCGCAGGCCCGCTCGTAGAACAGCCGCGCGTGGCCGATCTCTTCCTGTGCCACTGACGACAGCGCGACGTCAGACTCTATATCAGGGGCAAAGCCGGTCCATTCGGAGTGGCGGTGACCGAGGATGAGTTCGTCATCGGCGATCGCCAGCAGGTAGCCGGCCAGCGCCGACCGGACTTCGGGCGGCCGCAGCACAGGGACGGCCGCGAGGCTCAACGTTGATCTCGCGGCTTGGTCCGCATCACCCGCTGCTGCTCGCGGTAGGAGCCGCCGAAGCGGTAGCTCTTGTCGGTGGCGGGTTCGAAGCTCACGGCGTCGTCGTAAGCCGTGGCGTCGATCCGGCTCTGCGAGACCACCCACAGGTTCACGCACGGATCGCGGCGGGCGAACTGCTCCTTGGCCAGCATCAGGGCCATTTCGGGATCTGTGGCGTGGATGTCGCCGACGTGGATGTGCGCGTCGTTCTTCGTATCTTGCCGGAAGACAGCATAGATCCTCGAGGCCTCGGCCTCGGATTTGCCCAGCAGTTTCCACAGGGCGGGCACAGGCTTCCCCTCCCCTATCTCTCCGCCTCGAACCATGCTGACCGGATGTGCGGGCAGTCGATCAGGCGGGAACCTCAGTCCATTTGTTCATGAGGTACGAGTAGTCGAGGTCTTGCGCAGCGATGCCCAACTGCCGCAGCATGGCCATCGCTTGAGCGCGGTGGTGGATCTCGTGGAACAGCAACTGGGCGGCGATCCCTCCGGTCGTCGTCCAGATCTTGTGCGCCGGTTCGTCGCTCGTCGAGCGCGCCACATACTCAACAGTCCGGGCCCAGTCTGAGATCTCGCGAAGGGTGGCACGCGTCTCTTCCGCCTGCTCGCGCCAGGCCTTTTCCAGCGGAGCAAAATCCATCTTGTAGAACCGCGCAAACGGGCGCTCTTCCGACAGGGGAACGTGTTCACCCCGCAGCCGCTGGACATAGGTCCACTCCGCCTGCGGGATCTCTACCAGCGTGGCGCGGATTGTTTTCACGCCGAACGGAAACTCTTTCGTCGCATATTGCTCGAAGGTGATCGGCCGCACCCAGTCCAGCAGCTTCTCCCGGGCTTTCGACAGATAGCCGTACAGATGGGACGGACTCAGACCTGCGCGCTCGTCATTCATGCCGGCAGCTCCGTTCGCTCGAACTTCAGGACTGAATAGTCGAGGTTCTGTGCGGGAATCCCGAATTGCCGCAGCATTGCCATAACCTGGGCACGGTGGTGCACCTCGTGCACGAGCATCTGCGTGGCGATGCCCCCAGCCGTCGAGCGCATGAGTGTGGGACGCTCCGCCACGATCGGGCGCCACTCCACAGCGCGGCTCCAATCGCGCTCCTCGCGGAGGACGCTGCGCGTGCGCTGGGCGAGCTCCCGCCACGCGCCTTCCAGCGGGGCGAAGTCCGTCTGATAAAACTTCACGAAGGGGTGCTGGTCGCGGGGCGGCATGAACTCACCGACGAGGCGCGTGCCGTACGACCACTCCGCAAAGGGAATTTCCACGAGCGTATCGCGGATGGTTTTCTTCCCGAAGGGAAACTCTTTGGTGTATTGTTCCAGCGTCAGCGGCCGCACCCAGTCCAACAGCTTCTGCCGGGCCTCAGCCAGATACTCGTAGATCGCTGCCGGAGTAAACCCACGTCCGTCGCCCATTATGCCGCCACCCTCCACGAGTCCATGGCCTCGCGCACCCATTGGTGGCGACGCCAGTAGTCGTTCCGTAGTTGCAAGCGCGCCGCAGTCTTCGGTCCCTCGCCGCGGATCACGCGCTTGAACTCTTCCCAGTCCGGCTCACCGTATTCGTAACGCTGTTCAGTCTCGTTCCACTTGAGCTTTGGATCGGGGACCCGCAGCCCGTAATCCGTAATCAGCGGGACAAACTGGCGCAGGAACTGCTGGCGGAGCTCGTCGTTCGTCTTCACCTTGATGCGCCACCGCATCATCGTCTCCAGGTGCGGCGATACCTGGTCGCGAGGGCCGAAGAAGTGCATAATCGGCTGCCACCAACGGTCAATCGCATCCTGCAGCATCGCGCGCTGCCGCGGTGTGCCATCCGCCAGCGACTTGTGCACGTCGATGCCGAGGCGAATGTGGAAATCCTCTTCGTAGCAGATGCGCTTCAGCACGCGGGCGTACGGGGCATAACTGCATGACCGCAGGGCGCCCTGCGTCTGCATCGCGGCGCCATCCACGAAGACCTGGATGACGGCCACGTCCGCCCACGTATCGGCGGGATAGTGGAAGACGTTGTGAAACTTGCTCCGGCCGGCGAGGAGGTCCTCGATCATCCGGCTGCGCGGCTTGCCCAGGTCTTCGGCCACGCGGTACAGGAGCTGGGCGTGCCCTACCTCATCCTGCACTTTGGCCACCAACGCCATCTTGCGGGCCAGCGTCGGCGCGCGCGGGATCCACTCGCGCTCCGGCAACGCGCCCATCAGCTCGGAGTTCGCATGCATCTGGATCAGGCGCAGGCACTCGAACCGGTACTGCTCGGGCATCCACTGGCCGGCCTCAATGCGGCCGCCCGAAGCGATCTCGGCCTCGAAGGAGGCAAGCTTCTCGGGGTTGTCCGGTGCCGCTTGCGGCTGTGTCATGCGTCCTCCGATGAGTTCAAACAGCAGGCATGCGTGAGGCGAACACTCGTTCAGATTGTATCGTATCGTCGCCGCAAATGCAGCGTCCAAACGCAGCAGAGGACCACCGTCCCGGGCGCGGAAGCACGGACTGCGAGGGGGGACTCATATGCTTCTTGGTTTGCTCGCCGTGGTCGTGCTGGTCGCGGCGAATGGGCTGTTTGTGGCAGCAGAGTTTGCTATCGTCAAGTCACGCCGGACCCGGGTCGCGCAGTTGGTGCGCCAAGGCCGACGCTTCGCCGCCGTGGTGGATCGCGCCACGAGCAATCCGGATCCATTTGTTGCGGCCACCCAGCTGGGCATTACCATGGCCAGCTTGGGCCTGGGCTGGATCGGCGAGCCGGCGCTGGCCCACCTGATCGAACCGTTGTTGGGACGGCTGCCCGCCGGGTGGGAGACGGCCACCCTGCGCGCCATCTCGAGCACGCTGGCGTTCGCGTTCATCACCGCTGCGCACATCATCTTTGGCGAGCTCGCGCCCAAGAGCATTGCGCTCTGGAACGCGGAGGCGACGGCGCTCGTCGTGGTCCCGCCGACGGAAGTGTTCTACCGAATCTTCAGACCATTCATCTGGTTCCTCAATACCATCGCCAACGGCACGCTGCATCTGTTCGGACTGCGCGCTCCAGCCGGCCGGCACGTCGCGTTCGGGCGCGAGGAGCTCGTCATGCTCGTCGGCGAGAGCCGGAAGGCGGGCACGCTGGATCGCGAGGAGGAGTCACTCGTGCGCCGGGTATTCCGGCTCACGGACCGGGTCGTCGGCGACATCATGGTGCACCGGACTGCGGTGGTGGGCATCCCGCGCACCGCCCGTGTCGCGGACGCCGTCGCGCTCGTTCGGGAGCGAGGGTTCAGCCGTATCCCCGTGTTTGGCGACACCTCCGAAGAGATCGTGGGGGGCGTGCGCGCCAAAGACCTGCTCCTGGAAGTGTCGGCGGGCCGCACCGACGCACCCCTGGAATCGGTCATGCGGCCGGTGCTCTACGTCCCTGACACCAAACCCGTCGTGGAACTGCTCGAAGAGATGCGCACGGGCCGGTCGCAGATGGCCGTGGTGCTGGAAGAGTACGGCAGCACCGCCGGCATTGTCACGATCGAAGACGTCCTGGAAGAGATCGTCGGGGAGATCCCGGGCGAGTCGCGCCCGCAACCGAAGCTCATTTTCTTGTCCCAGCCCGACCGGATCGTGGTCGATGCGACCATCGACCTGCAGGGGCTGAACGACGTCTTCGGAATCGCTCTGGACATGGAGAATGCCGCGACACTGGGAGGGTTCATCTTCCACCACCTGGGCCGCATCCCGGAGGCGGGCGAGCGTTTCGCGCTCGACAACCTGCAATTCACGGTCGAAAGCGTGATCGGCCGCCGGATCGGACGGGTCGAGATCAAGAAGCGATAGACGGTATGCGGTCTACCGGCCTGCCCCCGCCACCTGCAGCGCCGCGGCCGCGGCGATGGATGCCGCCTGAGCGATCAGCGCCGGATCGACGCGGTCGGCGGTGTCGTTCGGCGTGTGGATCGCGGGGTCGTCGCCGGTGTGGATGAAGAGCGTGGACACGCCGATCGCCTCGAAGCTGGCGTGATCGCTGGCTGCGCCGCGTAGCTTGAAGCGACTGACGCGGATACCCAGCCGCTGGGCGACCCGTTCCCCGATATTCGAATTCCCGACCTGCATCGGGCCCCGGCCGACCATGTCCATGTTCACCATGCCCACGATCCTGCCGGGAGGATTCTGCGCGTAGAACCGCGACCCGATCAGCCCCAGCTCTTCCGCCCCGAACCCGATGAAATGAATCGTGCGGGCGGTCGGCGTGGAGGCCAGCAGGCGCGCGGCCTCCAGCACCGCGGCGGTCCCCGAGGCGTTGTCGTTGGCGCCGGGACTGACGTGCACGGTATCCCGGTGCCCGCCCACCACGACGATCTCGTTCGGTGATCGTGTTCCACGCTTGATGCCGATCACGTTGTGCGAGGTGCGCTGTCCCGTGGCTGTGCGGATCAGCATCCGCACGCGGACCGGGCCGCCGCCCAGCTGACGAAGCAGGGCCTGCCCCTCATCCAGGGGGATGATCACCGCGGGGACGCGCGAGAGATCGATCAGCGTGCCGATCTGCGGAGCGCCGGGTTGATGATTGTAGATGATGACGGCGATCGCTCCCGCGGCCGCGGCGTTGGCCACCTTGTCGGTGAAGCGGATCTCCCCCCGCTGGACCAGCGCAATCTTGCCTTCCAGCCGCTTGCCGTTGAGATCCTCCGGCCTGCCGAGACCGACCGCGACAACTTCGGCCTCGAGGCCGCCTGCAGGCGTCGAGGCGGAATATTCCATGGTCATCGGATTCAGCTTCTCCGCCGATGGAGCCACCACCGTGACGGAGGGGGGCTGCAGTTCTTCAAAGTACCGGAACGGAAACGCCTGGAGCTGCACGGTGTACCCGAGATTGCGCAACTGGTCCGCGACGTATTCGGCGCCCCTGGTGTCGCCCTGTGTGCCGGCGAGCCGGGTGCCGATCTGTTGACTGAGCGCCGTGACATGCGCAAAGGCCGCCGTCGGCGACGCGGGTGGTAGCGTCTGCGCCGGTACCGTGGCGGCGCCCGTGAGCATCAGAGCAGCCAGCAGGATGGAAGCGGACATCAGGATTCGTTCGTTGGGTTTCACCCGTCATTCACCTTTCGCGAATTGAGTTGCCGAGCCTCAGGCGGAGACGACCAGGTGGCGGCGCAGCATACGGTTGATGGCCTTCATCGTGGCCTTCACCACCGCCTCATGCGGATCGGCCGTAAAGATCGCGGACCCGAGCAGGTGCTCCTCCCGGGACGGCGTCCCGGTCACCAGAACGATGTTCAGCGCTTCCGCAGAACCGAGCGCAGTGCGGGAGATCTCCTCCAGGGCCAGATCCCACCCCGGCGTAAGAATCTGGCGCACCGCGCCGAGCGTCGCCTCGACCAGCAAGCGCAGGCCGCTCATCCCCAGCACCGGTCCCTCGGCGTGGCCCGTCACGCGCCGCCCGCCGTGCTCGATCTCCACCGTGGCCGTGCCCTGGGCGTCGTTCACCCCGAGGTCGATGCGCCTGATAATGAGACGGTGCGCATTTCCATCCGCAGACGTTGTCGGGTTGGTAACCGGCGCGGTGCTCTGCAGCACGTGTTTCTCCGTACGCTTGGCCATCGTTGAGGCGCGGCTGGCCATGGTGATCAGGTCGTCGACCGTCGCCTCGTGGTGCACGTCGTGGCGCTCCTGCACGCGCTTGCCTCCCGCGATCCCGATCGACCCGCTGGTCGCCCCCGGGGGAGCTCCCGGCACGGCCAGCTGCACGATAGCCTGCCGCAGCCTCCGGGCCAACTCCTCGGCCACGGCCACGCTGCGAGTCGTGATGATGGCGAACTCGTCCCCGCCGTAGCGGCTGAGAAAGTCTGTTTCCGCAGCCGTCGCCGCAACCAGCACGGCGGCGACACCTTTGATGATATTATCTCCAACGACGTGGCCGTAGAGTTTGTTCACAATGCCGAAGTCGTCGAGGTCAATGAAGAGGACGGAGATTTCTCGCCCATGCTTCAATAGATCAGCCCCATGCTGGCGGAGCGAGCCCGACCACGGCAGGTCGGTGAGGGGGTCCGTGAGCTTGCCGAGCTCACGCAGCAGGTCCGTGCGCGTAATGATCCCGACCAGCTTCCCCTCCTCCACCACCGGCATGCGCCCGATGCGGTGGGAGTCCATCCGCTCGTATGCTGCGGTAACCGGCTCCGGGGGAGACACCGTGACCAGCGACTTCGTCATGAGCTCACGCACCGGGCGGTACGGCGGCTGTCCGAGCAGATCCTTGATGGTGACCATGCCCACCAGGCGGCCGTCCGCTACGACGGGCAGTGCGCCGATGGCATGCTCGCGCAGTCGGTGCACCGCCGCGGCGACCGTCTCCGCCGGCGACACCGTGACCACGGGCGAGACCATCAACTGGCCGACTGTCTTCATCGATGGGCACCACGGGGGGCCGACTCTTCTTCCGCCGCCAGGTCGGCAAACCCTGCTGCGAGCCGGGTCCGCGTCACCTGCAGGTGCTCGGGCAATACCTTCGTGTCGCCGAGCACCGGCATGAAGTTCGTGTCCCCCACCCAGCGCGGCACGACGTGAATGTGCAGGTGATCCTCGATCCCCGCTCCCGCCGCCTTGCCGAGGTTCAGCCCGATGTTGAAGCCCTCGGGCCGCAGCACGCGCTCATGTACGCGCACCGTGCGGTCGACCAAGCGGATCAGTTCCAGCACTTCGTCGTCACCGAAATCGGCGAGGCGGCTGCGGTGCCGTGTGGGGACCACCATCGCATGGCCGGAATTGTACGGAAACAGGTTCAAGAGCACGGATGCGGTTCTCCCGCGAAACACCATGAGCGAAGTATCGTCAGCGTCCGCCTGCGCCGCCGCGCAAAAGATGCATCCTTCGTGCTGGGGCCCCTGGATGTATGCCAGCCGCCACGGCGCCCACAGCTGTCTCACCGGCCGGACCTCCTGGCTCGCCGGTGGAGCAACTGCAGCGCGGCTTGGGCCGCCGCCTGCTCAGCCTGCTTCTTGCTGGCGCCACGGCCCTCCCCGAGTACGCGGCCCCCGGCCTCCACCGTCGCCACGAAGATCCTCGCGTGATCAGGGCCTTCCACGCTGCTGATCCGGTAGCGGGGCAGACGGCGCTCGCGCTCTTGCAGCAGTTCCTGCAGGGCGCTCTTGTAGTCCTCACCGGGCTGTTCCAGCTCCTCGAAGGCATCCTGCAGTAGCCGCGTCGCCACAGCGTGCGCCACACCGAATCCGGAATCCACATACACCGCCCCGAGCACCGCTTCCACCACATCCGCCAGAAGGGCCGGCCGCCCGCGCCCCCCGGAGCGCTCCTCCCCTTTGCCGAGCAGGATATAGCGGCCAAGGTCCAACCGCTGTGCGATGCGGGCCAGGTACGGTTCGCTGACCACCCTGGCGCGCAACTTGGCCAGTTCCCCCTCCACGGCCTCGGGGTACCGCTGATAGAGGTGATCGCAGACCACGAGATTCAGCACCGCGTCCCCCAGCAGCTCGAGCCGTTCGTAACTCTCGCGGCGGCCGCCGCGGCCCTCGTGCCCGAACGATCCGTGCTGGAGCGCGAGGTTCAGCAGCGCCCGGTCGCGGAGACGAACATCGAGATGTCCTTCGAGGGCGGCGAGCAGGGCTTCGCGTTCGGGACTGAGGCCGGGCTCGGTGGTCAGTGCGGCTGGATCAGGAACCGTCATACCTGCGAAGGATCAAGATCGCATTGTGCCCGCCGAATCCGAATGCGTTCGACATCGCCGTCCGCACCGCCGCCTTGCGCGCGGTGTTGGGGACGTAGTCCAGGTCGCACTCCGGATCGGGGACCTCGTAATTGATCGTGGGCGGCAGCGTCTGGTGCTCGATGGCGAGCGCGCAGGCGATGAGCTCCACGCCGCCGGCTGCGCCGAGGAGATGGCCGGTCATCGATTTCGTCGACGACACCGCGACTTTGCGCGCATGATCGCCGAAGACCTTTTTGATGGCGAGCGTCTCCGTCTTGTCGTTGTACGGCGTGCTCGTGCCGTGGGCGTTGATGTAGTCGACTTCGGACGGCGACATCTTCGCGTCGCGGAGGGCGTTGCGGATGCTGCGGGACGCGCCATCCGCCTCCGGATCCGGCTGGGTAATATGGTAGGCGTCGCCGCTCATGCCGTAGCCGACCAGCTCGCCGTAGATATGGGCCTCCCGCGAGCGGGCCTGCTCCAAACTCTCGAGCAGGACGATGCCGGCGCCCTCCCCCATCACGAAACCGTCGCGTTTGGCATCGAACGGCCGCGATGCCCGTTCGGGCTCGTCGTTGCGCGTGGACATCGCTTTCATCGAGCAGAATCCGGCAAGGCTGAGCGGCGTGATCGTGGCCTCCGAGCCGCCGGCAATCATCGCATCCGCCTCGCCGCGCTGGATGATGCGGGTCGCGTCGCCGATGGCGTTGCCGCCCGTCGCGCAGGCGGTGACCACGGAACTATTGGGTCCCTTGGCGCCGAGCAGGATCGAGACCACGCCGGCGGCCATATTCACGATGATCATTGGAATGAAGAAGGGACTGACGCGCCCCGGCCCGCGCTCCAGCAGGTTGCGGTGCTGCTCCTCCCACGTTTCTGCGCCGCCGATGCCGGAGCCGATCAAGACGCCAACGCGCGGGGCGTTTTCCGCCGTGAGGCTGAACTTGGCGTCGTCCAGGGCCATGCGGCTCGCGGCATAGGCGAACTGGACAAACCGGTCGTTGCGCCGCGTTTCTTTCCGCTCCATCCATGCGGTGGGATCGAAGTCGTGCACCTCGGCCGCGATGCGTGTGTCGAAGCCGGCGGCATCAAAGCGCGTGATCGGGCCCACCCCGCTGCGGCCTTCGACCAGACCGTTCCAGAACCGGTCCTTGCCGATGCCGATCGGGCTGACCACACCGATCCCGGTGACGGCGACGCGATGTGGCGTCATGGCTGCGCTGGCTGGGGGGAGAATGAAGGAGACGTACTACTCGGTGGCGTGCTCGCCCGCATGCGCCTCGATGTATTTGACCGCTTCCCCGACGGTGATGATCTTTTCTGCGTCCTCGTCGGGGATCTCGACGCCGAACTCTTCTTCCAGCGCCATCACCAGTTCGACGACGTCCAGGGAGTCAGCTCCGAGGTCGTCCACGAACGACGCTTCCGGCTTGATTTCCTCCTCGGCGACGCCCAACTGGTCGACGACGATCCCCTTTACGCGATCAAACGCTGATGCCATCGAGCCTCCCACCCCTGGGTATTGATTTCGCGCCCTGTGCTCCCGAGTTTACCGCATCACCAAGCCGCCGTCGACGTTCAGGACCGATCCGGTGATGTAGGCCGCGTCGTCGGAGGCGAGAAATACGACTGCCGCGGCCACCTCCTCAGGTTTCCCTGCCCTCCCCAGCGGAACCTGCTCGAGGTAACCTTTCACAACCTCGGCCGGCAACTGCAACGTCATCCCCGCCTCGATGAATCCGGGCGCCACGGCGTTCACAGTGATGCCGCGCGAGGCCACCTCGCGCGCCACCGCCTTCGTCAGACCGATGAGCCCCGCCTTGGCCGCGGCGTAATTGGCCTGTCCGGCCGTGCCGATCTGCCCGGCCACCGAGGTGATGTTGATGATGCGGCCGCCGCGCCTGCGTACGAACTCTCGCAGCACGGCCTTGGTGCAATAGAATGCACCGGACAGGTTGGTACTGATGACGGTCTCCCAGTCCTCCTCCTTCATGCGCAGTACCAACGTGTCGCGGGTAATCCCGGCGTTGTTCACGAGCACGTGCACCCCGCCGAACGCCGAGGTGGCGGCCTCGACGAGGCGCTGCGCCTGATCGGGAACGCTCAGGTCGGCCTGGACCGACTGGGCGCGCCCGCCCTGCCCGCGGATGGCATCGACGACGGCCTCCGCGGCATCACGGTTCGATCCATAGTGGACGATCACCGCCGCGTCTTCCGCCGCCAGCGCGGTCGCGATAGCCCGGCCGAGCGCACCCGAAGCGCCCGTGACTATGGCGACCCGGCCTTCAAGCCTGCCCATGCGAGCCCGCCTCTGCCACGAGGTGTGACAGCGTCTCATCCAGCGTGGCGCGGTCTTCCACGCGCATCACCCGCGCGTCCGGCGCAGTCTTCCGGATGAGACCGGAGAGCGTGGACCCGGGGCCGATCTCCACAAACGTCTGCACGCCCATGGTTACCATGGTCCGCACGGAATCGTCCCACCGCACCGGGCTCGCCACCTGTGCGATCAGCAGGCGGCGGATCTCCTGCGTGGACGAGACGGGTTGGGCTGTGACGTTGCTGACCACCGGAACCGCGGACTCACGTAGCGCGACCTTTTCGAGGAGCGGCGCCAGACGTTCCGCCGCTGGGCGCATGAGACTGGTATGAAACGGCGCGCTCACCGGTAACAGCACCGCCCGCCGCGCTCCGGCGGCCTTGGCCAACGTGATGGCCTCCTGAACAGCGTTCTCATCGCCTGCGATGACGATCTGTCCGGGGCTGTTGTAGTTCGCGGGTTCGACGACACCCTTGCCGGCCGCCTGCGCGCACACTTTCGCGATCGCCTCAGGGTCCAAGCCAAACACCGCCGCCATCGCCGTGCGGCGTCTCGTGGCAGCGGCCTGCATGAACTGGCCTCGCCGGCGCACCAATGGCAGGGCATCGACGGAGCGCATCGCCTGTGCGCAGACCAGCGCCGTATATTCCCCCAAGCTCAGCCCTGCGGCCACATGAGGACGGACACCGCGAGCATCGAGCACAGCGAGACAGGCGAGGCTTGTGGCCAGGATCGCGGGCTGGGTGTTCTCAGTCTGGCGGAGGGCCTCCTCTGGACCCTCCCAACAGAGTGCGGAGAGCCTGGTCTCGAGGATCTCATCGGCCTGCTCGAAGACGGCGCGGGCTTCCACGTACGTGCGCGCCATCTCCTTCCCCATCCCGACAAACTGCGCGCCCTGCCCCGGGAAGACGAACGCGATCATTTCGTCCAGCGCAATGCGCAGGACGCCCAGGTGAGACCGCCGCCGAATGCCAGCAGGACCGTCACATCCCCCCGGTGGAGCCGGCCCGCCTTGACCGCTTCATAGAGCGCCACAGGCACGGAAGCCGACGAGGTGTTGCCGTAACGATCGACGTTGACATAGAACTTCTCGCGGGGTTGGCCAAGCCGCTCCGCCGCGGCATCGATGATGCGGATGTTGGCCTGGTGCGGGATGAACAAGTCCACATCGGCGATCCCCAGGCCGGCTCTGTCCACGGCCTCCTGGATAGCGCGCGGGATCATGCGGACGGCAAATTTGTAGACTTCCCGGCCATTCATCTGAAGGTAATGCTGCCCGCGCTCGATCGTCTCGTAGCTTGCCGGCAGGCGGGATCCACCGGCCGGAAGGATGATCAGCGGCCCCCCGGCGCCGTCCGCGCCCAGGTAGAAGGACAGGAAGCCCTGGCCGGGATCGCACGGCCGGATCACCGCCGCGCCCGCTGAGTCGCCGAACAGTACGCACGTGCCGCGGTCCTTCCAGTTCGTGATCTTGGACAGGGTTTCGGCGCCGACGACGAGCACGGTGTTGGCGAGACCGCTACTCACGTAGCCGTGCGCGACGGCAATGCCGTAAACCCAGCTGCTGCAGGCCGCGGAGAGATCGAACGCACCCGCCTTCCGCGCGCCGAGGCGATCTTGGAGAATGCACGCGGTCGCCGGGAACAGCATATCTGGCGTGGCGGTTCCGACGATGATGAGGTCGATGTCGTCCGGGGTGACCCCCGCGTGGGCCATGGCTTCCTTCGCCGCCTCCAGGCCCAGATCGGAACTGGCCTGCTCGGGCGCGGCGATGCGCCGCTCGCGGATCCCGGTCCGGGTGACGATCCACTCGTCGGTCGTGTCCACGTACTGCTCGAGCTCCGCGTTCTTCATCACGCGCTCGGGCACGTAGTGGCCGATCCCCGCGATCGTCGATCCTCTCACCGCGAAATCTCCTTCGGCGAGACCGGCGATGCGTCGGCCTGGGCGCCAACACCCAGCTGCGGGATGCGGGTGCGCAGCTCGTCCACGAACCCCTCGGACGCGGTCTCCGCAGCGATGCGGATGGCGTTGCGAATGGCGCGCGCGTTGCTGCTGCCATGCGCGACCACCACCACGCCATCGATCCCGAGCAGTGGCGCCCCCCCGGTCTCTCGGTAGTCGATGCGACGGTACAGCCGGCGGATCTTACCCGCCAGCGGCGCCGCGTACAGCATCAGCAGGCGGCCGCGCCATCCCCGCAATTCCGCCTTCACGATATCCCTGATCGCGAGCGAGAGCCCCTGGCCGAATTTCAGGGTGACGTTCCCCACAAAGCCGTCGCACACGATCACGTCGGCGACCCCATTGAACACGTCGCGCGCTTCGACATTACCGACAAAGTTCAGGGTGGACTGGCGCAGGAGTCCGGTCGCGGCCACGACGAGTTCCGAGCCCTTCCCCTCCTCCACCCCGTTGCTCAGGACGCCGACCCGCGGGGAGTCGACTCGAAGCACGCGGCTGGCGTACACCGATCCCATCAGGGCGAACTGGAGGAGATGGTGAGGCTTGCAGTCGACGTTGGCGCCGACGTCAAGGAGAATCGCAGGCTGGTCCGTTTTGGTCGGCAGGACAACAGCGAGCGCCGGCCGGTCCACGCCCTTGATGCGGCCTAATCCCAACAGGGCCGCGCCCATCGCCGCGCCCGTGTGCCCCGCCGTCATGACGGCGTCCACGCGGCGGTCGCGGAGGAGGTCCACCGCGACGACGATACTGGCCCGCTTCTTGCGCCGCAGGGCCATCGCGGGCGGCTCGTGCATCTCGATGACCTCGGGGGCGTCCACCACCACGAAGTCCGGCGCGCCGGCATGCCGCGCTAGTTCTTCCTCCACCTGGAGGCGGGGACCGACGAGGATAATCTCGACGCCGAGATCGCGCGCCGCAGTGATCGACCCCGAGATGACGGCCCCGGGTGCGTTGTCGCCGCCCATCGCGTCAACTGCGATCCGCATGTGAGGACCTATTCTTTTGCTTCTTCCTGTTTGATGACTTCGCGCCCGCCGTAGTACCCGCAGCTCGCGCACACCCGGTGCGGCCGCATCTGCTGATGGCACTGCGGACACTCGACCAATGCGACCGCCTTGATCTTCCAGTGCGTCCGCCGCTGCGCTCCGCTCTTCCTTGACCGCCGGTGTTTCTGGATTCCCATCCTATTCCCTCCGTGACTGGCGAGCCTCGAGCTGTAGTTGGTGCTCGCAACTCCGTTCATTCCAGTTTGCGCCGCAGACGGAACACAGGCCCCGGCAATCCGCCCGGTGCACCGGCGCCATGGGGATCGCGATCTGCATGTGCTGGCGCACGACTTCGCCGACATCCAGCTGCTGCTCAGGCCCGATCCAGCTGATGAAGTCCTGCGGACCCAGCTCACCGTCGGCGAGTTCGGGCGGACGCAGCGAAAACTCCTCGTCGAGCCTCACGCGGACTGTCTCGTGGAAACTCAGCAGGCACCGGCTGCATACGAGCGGCACGTCGGCTTCCACGCGCCCCTGGAGCACCACACCCTGCCCCGTCTGGAAGACTTCAACCTCGCCGCGCGCCTCAGCCTCCGCGGTTTGTCCATCGAGCTGCAGGGTTATCCGCTCGTCAAACGGCGCCCGCAGACGTTCCCCGGGCGCCAGGTCGCGGAGATTGAGCCGCACGGCGATCACCCACGAGAGCTAGACTGCTCATTATAGGCAGAGCCCGCGGCGTCTTTCAACAACTCGCGCCCCCGCCGGATCGTGTCCAAGATGCGCGCCACGCTTTGCTCGAGGTCGCCCAGCACGCGGGCGGCATAGGCGTCCGCACCCTCCCGGATGCTTCGCGCGTCCCGTTCGGCCCGGGCCAGCAGATCATCTCCGCGCTGCACGGCATCCCGGGCAATGACGTGCTCCTCCGCGTGTTGCCGCGCCGTCATTTGCGCTTCGAGCACGATGCGCCGGGCTTCGTCCTGCGCCGCCTGCAGCACCTGTTCAGCTTCCTGGCGCAGCCGGGCGGCTTCCCGGAGCTCCCCAGGCAGCGCGGCCCGGATCATATGTACCATGCCCAGCGTTTGCTCCCGGTGGGCATGGGCGTTCTTGTCATTGTGAGCCGCGGACGTTCCGCGCTGCAACAATGCTTCCAGCCGATTCAGCAGGTCAAGAACTGAGTCCCGCATGGAGCTTCTCGGGATCATGAGCGCCGGAACTTCGCCCGCAGCCGTTCTTCCACACCGTCCGGCACGAGCCCGGCCACCGAACCGCCGAGCCGGCCCACCTCGCGGATCAGCGTGGAGCTGAGGAAGTAGAATGGAGGCGCGGTCATGAAAAATACGGTGTCCACCTCGGGGGCGAGCCTGGCGTTCATCGACGCCTGCTTCAGCTCGTACTCGAAATCGACCACCGCGCGCAAGCCCTTCACCAGGACCGCGGCTCCGCGTTTCCGGGCGTACTCAACCGTCAGGCCGTCGAAGGCATCCACTTCCACGTTACGCAGGTGGCCGATCGCCGAACGCAGCATCTCGATGCGCTCCGCCGGGGTGAACAGTCCTTCCTTTTCTGAGTTACGCGCCACGGCGACGATCACACGCGTGAAGACGCGGGCGGCGCGATCGAGCACATCCAGGTGCCCCTGGTGCACCGGATCGAAACTGCCAGGGTAGATGGCCACCGTCATAAGGCGCCCCCTCGTTCCTCCTCCCCTTCGCTCGCGTAGAACCACAATGCTGTTTCGCCGTGTCGCGCCTCGCGCACGCGGATGAATCCCGGTTCCGCGGGAGGCAGATCACGCCAGTGCCCTTCAGCGACCACGAGCCCGCCCGGGGACAGGATCCGCGCCGAGCCGATAGCCCGCAGCGTGCGGGGGATCCATCCCTCCCCGTAGGGCGGATCCATCAGGATGAGGTCGAACGCTTCCCCGCGGCTGCCCAGCTCACGGATGGCGCTGAGCGCTTCTCGCCGCCACACTTCAGCCCGGTCCGACCCTTCCTCCTTGGTCAGCTCCTCGCGGATGACCTCCGCCATCCTGGGATCGCGCTCTACGAAGACGACTCGGGAGGCGCCGCGGGCGAGAGCGTGAAGACCGAGCCCGCCGGTGCCCGCGAAAAGGTCCAGCACACGGCTGCCGCCGATTCGCGCCGCCAGGCTATTGAACAACGCGTCGCGAACGCGGCCCGACGTCGGACGCACGCCGCGGCGGCCTCGGGGGTGAGCGGATCGCGGTCGGGCGGACCTTCCCACGGCATCAGCCCGCGGATAGCGCCGCCATCCGGCCGTCGAACTTCGCCCGTACCTCGTCCCGCAGCGGCTCTAGATCTGCATCGGACAGCGCCGGGTCCTGCTGCAGCAGGCGGGCCGCCTCATGACGCGCTGTCTCGAGCATCGGGAGGTCCTCGATGAGATCGGCCACTCGCAAATCCGGCAGCCCATGCTGGCGGGTACCCAGGATCTCGCCGGGACCGCGCAGGTCGAGGTCCGCTTGCGCGATGGCGAAACCGTCGCGCGTCGCCACCATCGTGTCCATCCGCCGGCGCGAGGCCTCGGTGGACGTCGACGCGAGCAACACACAGTACGACGTCTGCTCGCCGCGCCCGATCCGGCCACGCATCTGGTGCAGCTGCGCCAGCCCGAAGCGCTCCGCGTCCTCGATCACCATGATCGTGGCCTGCGGGACATCGATGCCGACCTCGATCACCGAGGTGGCGACCAACACGCGCAGGTCACCGCGGCGGAACTGTTCCATCACGGCATCTTTCTCGTCGGGGCGCAGCCGTCCATGCAGCAGCCCCACCGGCACATCGGCAAACACGTCTCGCCGCAGCCGGTCTGCCAGGGCCACTGCCGCCTCCACCTGCAACTTCTCGGACTCCTCGATGAGCGGGCAGACGATGTAGGCCTGCTGCCCTTCCCGCACCCGCTCCAGCACCCAGGCGTACACGTCCGGCCGCTTCTCGGGACCGCGCACGAAGGTCCGCACCGCGCCGCGGCCGGGAGGCATCTCATCCAGCACGGAGACATCGAGGTCACCGTACAACGTCATCGTGAGCGTCCGTGGAATCGGGGTGGCGGTCATGACCAGGACGTCGGGGTGAAAGCCCTTCTGTCGCAGCAGCGCGCGTTGCGCCACACCGAACTTGTGCTGCTCATCCACCACGATCAGTCCCAGATGCTTGAACTCGATGCCGGTCTCAATGAGGGCATGGGTGCCGATGGCGATATCGAGTGCGCCCGTGCGCAGCGCATCCCGGATCTGGTCGCGGTCACGCTTACTGCGGCCGCCGCTCACCAGGGCGATCGAAATCCCAAGCGGCCCCAGCATCCGGCGGAAGGTCAGGTAATGCTGTTCCGCGAGGATCTCGGTCGGCGCCATCAGCGCGCCCTGGTGGCCGCCGCGGACGGCGAGGTACAGCGCGGCCGCCGCCACAATGGTCTTGCCGGATCCCACGTCCCCCTGCAGCAGGCGGTTCATCGGGCTGGACCTGCGCAGATCGCGGACGATCTCATCGAGGACCCGCCGTTGCGCCCCCGTAAGGCTAAAGGGGAGTCGCGCAAGGAAATCGTGAAACGTCGCATCACCCACGGCGTACCGGTATCCCTTGTCGATCTGTTCAAGCTCCTGGCGCCGCATCAGCACGCCCAGCTGAAGCATGAGCAGCTCATCGAAGGCCAGGCGCCGGCGGGCGGCGTCGGCCTCAGCCAGGGTGGATGGGAAATGGAGCTGTCGCACCGCGCGCCGGCGCTCCAGCAGGCCGTTGCGCCGGCGCATCTCATCGGGGATGATCTCCGGGACGTCATCGGCGCAGGCTGCGAGAGCCTGGTGCATGATAGTGCGCAGGACACGGGGACTGAGACCGTCCGTCCCCCGGTGCACCGGGACGATGCGGCCGGTGTGCAGCGTGTCCTCCTCGTCTCCCGTGAGAATCTCAAAATCCTCTACGATCATGATGAGAGTATCGCGTCGCTCGATCCTTCCAAAGACAATCAGGCGCGTGCCGCGCCTGATGACTTGGCGGAGGTAGCGCTGGCCGTACCAGGTGCATTGCAGGACCCCCGTCTCGTCCGAAATGGCGGCGTGAAACTGGTAGGTACCGTGGCGCCGCTCGCTGAGAGCCACGACCGTGCCTTGAGTGGACTGCTTCTGGCCGAAACGCAGCTGCGCGATCGTCGCCAGGCGCCTGCGGTCCTCATAGCGGCGGGGACGGTGGTAGAAGAGATCTTCGACCGTGGCGATGCCAAGACGCGCCAGCTGCTCTGCACGGGTAGGGCCGACACCTTTGACGTACTGGACGGGAGCGAGGAACAATGCACTGCGGGAGGGACGAGAGGTGCGAGTCGTCGCCATTCGCGTCACTGTTCTACGCGACGTAACCCTTTCCTTGCCGGACTCCGCATGTTAGAATGACGCGGTTGCAATTTTCTCGGAGGACATGCAATGGCACGGCAGTGTGAGATCTGCGGCAAGCGGCCAGGGGTGGGATATTCAGTCAGCCACTCGGCGGTCAGGACGAAGCGGCGGTTTCTGCCGAATCTGCAGCGCGTGCGTGCAGCCACCGTCGGCGGGTCGCGGCGGCGAATTGTGGTGTGCACAAACTGTTTGAAATCCGGACGGGTGAAGCGGGCGAGCTACCCGGCTTAGAGACGGCGATAGGCAACACGACGGACGGTCTGCTACGTGGCAGGCCGTTCGCCGTTTGTGGCGTGCCGCCCGCCGGAAATCTTTTGGACGTCGTCTTCTCCGAACGTGTAGCGTTTCCCGCAGAAGTTGCAGCGCACCTCGATCTGACCCTGCTCGCTGAGGATATCCCGCAGTTCGTCCTCGCCCAGGCTGGCCAGGACGCCGCGCACTTTCTCCACCGTGCAGCCGCACCGGAACCGGACCGGCTGCCGCTCGACGACCTGGCTGCGCACCTCACCGAGCGCGGCAAGCACCATCTCCTCGGGTGTCCGGCCGCTGCTGACCATCGTGGTCACCGTGGGCAGCACGCGGGCCCGTTCTTCCAGGTAGTCGATCACACCGCCGTCAGCCCCCGGCAGCACCTGCACAATGAGACCGCCAGCCGCCAGCACGCGCTCGTCGGGAGAGACGAGGACGCCGAGGGCGACCACCGATGGGATCTGATGCGATGTGACGAGGTAGGAGGCGAGGTCCTCGCCGATCTCGCCGGAGACCAGGGGCACACTGCCGTGGTAGGGGTAGCGCATTCCGAGATCCAGCGTGACGTGGAGCGTGCCGCGCCCCACTGCGCCGCCTACGTCGAGCTTTCCGGTCGGAGTGAGCGGAAGGTGCACGTCCGGGTTGGCGACGTACCCGCGCACCGCTCCGTTCGAATCACTCATCGCCAGTGCACCGCCCAGCGGCCCGTCTCCCAGCACTCGCACCATGACCGTCTGACCGGCCTTGAGCACCGTGCCGAGCAGCCCGGCGGCAGTGAGCGTTCGGCCCAGGGCCGCTGTCGCCGTCGGCGCCGTGGCGTGGCGCTGCCGCGCCAGTTCCACCGTTCTTGTGGTCACGGCCGCCATCGCGCGCACCGTGCCGTCATCAGTCACCGAGCGAATCCAGTAATCCTGCATTGTGCCTCAATTATACCTGTGCCCAAGTACCCGAGCGACGAAGTCGCGAGGGGATCAGTTCCGAGTGACAACTACAAGAAGCCGACCAGTGCGAACTGTAACGGATGCGGGAAGAGACACAACTTCGTTGCTTATCCCCAGACTCGAGCCCTGCCGGATTGTCGCATTTCGCAGCGGGTACTTTAGCCCGCGAGTCGTGATTCCGGACGACCGACGCGACAACGACAGCAAGGACACTAGATCGCCGTGTCGTGCGCCCAGCGGAGTACGCCCTTGCGCCAGGAATGCCTCTGTCTTTCCGTCCAAGATCCGCAGCCGAGCCCGAGGCTCGGCCGCGAACATCAGACCGACGTTGGCCAGCAGGTGATCGAGCCGCCCGCCGAGCGCGCCGAAGAATTCTACCTCACGCGCCCCCTTCTTCAATGCATAGTCCAATGCCAGCTCGGCGTCCGTTTTGTCTTTCTCCACGGGATGAGTAATCATCAATACCCCGGCAGACCTGGCCCATCCCATGATCGCGCGCGAGGCGGAGTCGAAATCCCCGATGGCGACGTCGGGGCGCACACCCAGGCGACGCGCCGCTCGAAGCCCGCCGTCGGCGCAGATCACCATCTCGGCCCTGCGCAGCCGGCGGCGAAGATCGGCTCCTCCTCCGAGGCGGCCGTTGGCCAGGATCGCAGCCCGCGTCACGCCCTCACGCCGGCTGGACAGGTCGAACGCGATGCATCGCCCGGACAACCAGGAGCGTGAGGATGATACTGATCACGATCTCAGGCAGCATGTAGCTGCCGTTGTACACCGCCGAATACACCGCGGGGGACGTGCCCTGGGGCGCAAACGACGCAAAGAACACGACACCGGAGACGAAGTGCGCCAGGAACCGCCCCAGACCCCCAATGATGATGCCGAGCACAGGGCTGCGCTGGAAGAATCCTGCCGCCCCGAGGAGCCCGAAGGCCACGGGATAGTCGAGCAACGCCTGCACCGGATGCACGAAGACCGGCTCAAAGATGTAGTTGACGATGCCTGCGATGATGCCGGAAAGGATGCCCCACCTCCCGCCCCAGCGAAGGGCGATATAGAAGATCGGGACGAGGCTCCCCGCAGTGATCGACCCCCCCTGCGGGAGTTTGTACACCCGGATGTTGCTCAGCACCACGACGAGCGCGACCGCGATTCCGGTCTCCACCAGTCGCTGCAGTTCCCGACGGTTCATTCCTTCTCACCTCCACAGCGCCAAAACACAACCGCCAGCCCTGACCAGGCTGGCGGCCATGACGCACTGGGTCGATCCCCACGCCAGTATTACCTGGATCGGGTACGAAGGGTCTGCGACGGATGGGGTCGCACTCTCAGCCCGGCTCGCCCGAGCTCCCCTAACCTGCTATCGATTTACGTGTTTGATTCTAGCGCCGCCACGCGCGGTCTGCAAGGCGATGGGAATCATGCGGCGCAACTCGCTCCGGAGCGAGTATGTCGGTAATCCGAATGAGTTGCCCACCGGGAGCAGCGGCCCGGCTACCTCCTGGGCGGTTAGCCGCCAGCCAGACCCAGCGTCTGCCAGGGAAGCCGGATCTGGAGTTGCCTCGGCTCAACGGCGCCTGACTGTTTCAACTACCTCCAGCACTGCACCTGTCACCCGTCCCGGCACGAACCGCCACATCAGGTGGTCGCTGCTATCCACGATGAAATGCCGCGCTCCCCGGACGCGCCGCGCCAGGTCGGCCTGAACCTCAAGTCGGAGCTGCTCCCACTTCTCGACAAATTCAGGCGGCCATTCGGGCTGCGGGCTTAAGAACGAGACGGGTGTGAGGTCATAGGGATTTGCGAGCGGCTTGCCCGCGGTTAGAACGATCAGGGGAATGTCAGCAAGGGGAGGCGTCCCGCGGATATGGTCAGCCACTGCGGCTGCATCCCAGCCCCCCTCAAGGAACCCCGGACTGGCCATCTGTTGATAGAAGCGCTGGGTTCGCTCGCGATCCTGCCGGGCGAGGTTCGCAGGGAGCATCATCCACAGGCGCTCGTTGAAGTCGAACGGGAAGTGTGCGGCATCGAGTAGCACGAGACCGACAACCTCATGCCGGTACTGGCTTGCGAAGAGATAGGCTAGCGGGGCACCCAGGGACCAACCGACGAGCACAAATGGGGGCCGCTCCCCGGCGTTGCGCAGCGCCTGCCGCAGATCCTGAACTGCGCGAAGACCGTCGCGCGGCGTGGGACCGCGATCGCTGAGTCCGATGCCAGGCCGGTCATAGGTACAGGCTCGAGTTCGTGCTGCCACTTCGCCGTGGATGTTGCGCCGGG